>JBQCFH010000168.1:0-11323 GCA_051959385.1 Rhizobiaceae bacterium
GGCGGTCATGGGGCTTTACGTGCTGCTTGATGGCCGGACCGGCGAGCCGAAGGCGCTGATCGACGGCCAGCGGCTGACGCTCTGGCGCACCGCCGCGGCATCGGCGCTCGCTGCCGGCTATCTCGCGCGCAAGGATGCTTCACGGCTCCTCCTTGTCGGCGCCGGCGCTCTGGCGCCCTTCCTGGCGAGGGCGCATTCCGCCGTGCGTCCGATCCGCGAGGTGAGGATATGGAACCGCACGCGGGCCAATGCCGAACGCGTCGCCGAGGCGCTGCGCGGCGAAGGCATGAGCGCCGCGGCGGCCGATGATCTCGACACCTCGGTCCCGTGGGCCGACATCGTCTCCTGCGCGACCATTTCTCCGACCGCGCTGGTGAAAGGCGCGCTCCTGAAGCCCGGAACCCATCTCGATCTGGTCGGCGCCTTTACGCCGAGAATGCGCGAAAGCGACGACGTGGCGATCCGCCGCGCCCGCGTCTTCGTCGACACACGGGCCGGCGCGATCAAGGAGGCCGGCGACATCGTGCAGGCGCTTGCCTCCGGCGCGCTCGCCGAGCGGAACATCGTGGCCGATCTCGCGGAACTGACGCGCGGCGAAAAGGCCGGGCGCCAGAGCGACGAAGAGATCACCCTCTTCAAGTCGGTCGGCGCGGCGCTGGAGGATCTGGCCGCCGGAAAACTGGTCCACGAGCGTATTGCGCCGGCGGACCGTTCCGGAACCGGTCTTCCAATGCGAGGTTGACGCCAATGGAGATGCGGAAGGCACTTTTTCTCTGGTCTTTGCTCGCCGCCATCATCGCGGCGCTCAGCCTCGGCCCTTCCTTCGCCCATGTACTGGAAGCCACACCGCGCCTGACGGTCTGGTCGCCTGAACTCTGGCGGGAGACGACCGTCTTCAACGCCCAGTTCGCATACTTTGCCATTGTCGGCGCGCCGCTCGATGTCGGCGTCATCATCATTCTCGCCGTTCTGGCGCTGCTGCTCAGGAAGCAGAAGCGGGCTTTTGGCCTCGCGCACGCCGCCACGCACCTCTACGCGGCGGCTCTCGCCACGTGGTTCCTGTGGGTCGCGCCGGCGAATGCGGTGCTGGCGACGTGGACGCGAGGGCCGATACCGGCGGATTTCACTGCCATCCGCGGCCGTTGGGAGACCGGCCACATGGCCGTCACTGCCTGGAAGCTGGTCGGCTTCATTGCTCTGGCCTGCAGCCTTCTGTCCATTCGCCGCTCGGCCGGCTGATCTTCGTCGCGAGCGGCCTGCCGTTCAGTTGCGGACCGGGCGGGGCTGTGGCAGAAGCGGCCCGGATTTCATGGAGAAAGCCTGCGTTGAAACCCTCGCGCGACAGACGCGGCGACCATCGTCCCGAGCCTTCGGGGCATGCCGCCGCTCAAGCGTCGCGTGAGCCGGAACGCGCGCGGGCTGCGCGGCCGCTCGCCCGCCGCGAGGGAACGTTGCCGGAGGAGCGCCTGCCGCTCATCCTGGAAGTCACGCCGAACGAGGAATATGCGCTGCTCGATTCCGGTGGCGGGGAGAAGCTCGAGCAATACGGCCCCTACCGCATCGTCCGCCCCGAGGGCCAGGCGATCTGGCAGAAGGCGCTTCCCCAACGCGAATGGGAGCGCGCGGACGCAATCTTCACCGGCAATACCGACGAGGAAGGCGTGGGCCGCTGGCGCTTCCCGAAGGCGCCGCTCGGCGAAACCTGGCCGATGCGCCATGACGGCATCGATTATCTTGGCCGCTTCACCTCCTTTCGCCATGTCGGCGTCTTTCCCGAGCAGGCCTCGCACTGGGACCACATGGAAGGGCTGATCCGCGCCGCCGGCCGACCGGTCAAGGTGCTAAACCTCTTCGGCTATACGGGTCTCGCCTCGCTGGTCGCCGCGCGCGCCGGCGCCGAGGTCACCCATGTCGACGCCTCGAAGAAGGCGATCGGCTGGGCGCGCGAGAACCAGGAGATGGCGCGGCTGTCGGACAGGCCGATCCGCTGGATTTGCGAGGACGCGATGAAATTCGCCGAGCGCGAGGAGCGCCGCGGCAGCCGCTACGATATCGTCCTGCTCGATCCGCCCGCCTATGGCCGCGGCCCGAAGGGCGAGGTCTGGCAGCTCTTCGACGACCTCCCGGCGCTTGTCGATATCTGCCGTTCGATCCTGACGCCGAAGCCGCTCGCCGTCGTGCTCACGGCCTATTCGATCCGCGCCTCCTTCTTCGCCATCCATGCGCTGATGCGCGATGCCTTCGCCGGCATGGGCGGGCGCGTCGAATCCGGCGAACTTGTCATCCGCGAGAAATCGGCCGGCCGCGCCCTTTCCACCTCGCTCTTCTCGCGCTGGGTGGCGGGATGAGGCTGATCGACGCGTGTGCAATTCACCCCACCCGGACCTTCGGTCCGACCTCCCCGTCGAGGGGAGGTAGTGGTGTTCTCCGCATCGGCTTGAGCCTGATCCCTGACCATATGAGCGCTGGACGCGGTGCCAGGCGGCCTACCTCCCGTCGACGGGGAGGTCGGCGCGCAGCGCCGGGTGGGGTGACATGATGGGCAGCCAAAACAGACCGGGCACGGTCGGCCAGGTCAAGGAAGTCACCAGCCTGTCCAATCCGCTGGTCAAGGACCTCCGTGCGCTGGCGCTCAAAAAGTTCCGTGACCAGCAGGGCGCATTCATTGCCGAGGGCCTGAAGCTTGTCATCGACGCGCTCGACCAGGGCTGGTCGATCCGGACGCTCGTCTTCGCCAAGGCAGGCCGCGGCAATGCGGCCGTCGAGAAGGCCGCGGCGCGGACGGTAGCCGCCGGCGGAACCGTACTCGAAGTCAGCGAAAAGGTGCTCGCCGCCATCACCCGGCGCGACAATCCGCAGATGGTGGTCGGCGTCTTCGCGCAGCAACTCGCACCGCTCGCCTCGATCCGGCCTTCCGGCGAGGATGTCTGGGTGGCGCTCGATCGCATCCGCGACCCCGGCAATCTCGGCACCATCATCCGCACCGTCGACGCCGTCGGCGCCAAGGGCGTCATCCTGGTTGGCGACTGCACCGACCCGTTCTCGCTGGAGACCGTGCGCGCCACCATGGGCTCGATCTTTTCGGTGCGCGTCGCGAAGGCTTCGGTAGAGGCCTTCCTTGCCTGGCGGCGGGATTTCCCGGGCCTCGTCGTCGGCACGCATCTGAAGGGCGCGGTGGACTATCGTTCGGTGGCTTTCAGCGGCCGTCCGGTCCTGCTCCTGATGGGCAACGAGCAGCAGGGGCTGCCGGACGACCTCACCGCCGCCTGCGACTGTCTCCTCCGCATCCCGCAGGCCGGCCGTGCCGATTCGCTCAACCTCGCCGTCGCCACCGGCGTCATGCTTTTCGAGATCCGCCGCGAAGCGCTGAGGATCGATCCGGGACACGCCACGTGAAGCTGCGCGCCATCCTGCCCTATGCCGCGATTGTGGTCGTCGCCGTTGCGCTCGACCAATGGGTCAAGCGCCTCGTCGAGAACGGCATGGCGTTGCATGAGCAGATCGATCTGCTGCCGTTCCTGGCGCTCTATCATACGCGCAATACCGGCATCGCCTTTTCGCTCCTCGCCGGCTTCGGCGATGTCGGCCTGGTTCTGGTGGCGCTCGTCGTCATAGCGGTCGTGCTTGCGCTTGCCGCGCGCACCACCAGCGGTCAGGTCCTTGCCCGCGCCGGCTTCGCGCTCGTCGTGGGCGGCGCGATCGGCAACCTCATCGACCGCGTCAGCTTCGGCTATGTGATCGACTACGTCCTGTTCCACACGCCGGTCTGGTCCTTCGCGATCTTCAATCTTGCCGACGCCTTCATCACCGTCGGCGCCGCGCTTGTCCTCCTGCAGGAATTCGTCGACTGGCGGCGCGACAGCAAGACGAGGGAGCCGGAACCGCCATCCGGGCGTTGACGCAGGCGGGGATGGCGTTCAGGGAAGCCCAGCAACGGAGAAATCGATGCCCGATACCTTCAAAGCCGTGCTTGTCTCGCGCGACGAGGACAAGAACCAATCGGTCGCCGTTACCGAGCTCTCCGACGCCGATCTGATGGAAGGCGACGTTACAGTGGCCGTCGAGGCGACGACCGTCAACTACAAGGACGGCCTTGCCATTACCGGCAATGCGCCGGTCGTGCGCCGCTTTCCGATGGTGCCCGGCATCGACTTTGCCGGCACGGTGATCGCCTCCACGAACCCCGACTGGAAGGAAGGCGATAAGGTGATCCTTAACGGCTGGGGTGTCGGAGAGACGCATTATGGCGCCTTTGCAGGTCACGCACGCGTCAAGGGCGAGTGGCTGGTGCCGCTGCCCGCCGGACTGACGCCGCTTCAGGCGATGGCCGTCGGTACCGCCGGCTATACCGCCATGCTCTGCGTGATGGCGCTCGAGCGCCACGGCATCACGCCGGCGCGCGGCCCGGTCGTGGTTACGGGCGCGGCCGGCGGCGTGGGATCCGTCGCGATCTCGGTGCTGTCGAAGCTCGGCTATCATGTCGTTGCCTCGACAGGACGTGCTGCCGCCGAGGAAGCCTATCTTCGCGACCTGGGCGCGGCCGAGATCATCTCCCGCGAGGAGCTCTCGGGGCCGGCGAAGCCGCTCGGCAAGGAGCGCTGGGCCGGCGGTGTCGACGCCGTCGGCAGCCACACCCTCGCCAACGTGCTGTCGATGACCTCCTATGGCGGGGCGGTGGCCGCCTGCGGGCTGGCGCAGGGCATGGACCTGCCGGGAAGCGTGGCGCCCTTCATCCTGCGCGGCGTCTCTCTGCTCGGCATCGATTCCGTCATGGCGCCCAAGCCGATCCGCATCGAGGCGTGGCGGCGGATCGCCTCCGATCTCGACCATGACAAGCTGGCCGCCCTCTCCACGACGACCGGCTTCGATGGCATCCTGCCCGCGGCCCGCGACATCGTCGAAGGCAAGGTACGCGGCCGCGTTGTGATCGACATGCGCTGAAAAAGGACCGCTTCGCTAAAATTGTAGCGAAGGCCCAAAATCTTCCCTAATCGGTGCCCCGCTATCGTGTCTGGCGAGATGGCGGATACCGGGTTGCATTCAGCGTTTGACACGGGCGGAGAGGCGCCTCGCGCGTCCGGCCCTGCCTCACTGCCGCCTCCATCCGCCGCACCCATCTCCGCCACGCCTGGATACCTGCTCTATCTCCTCACCGGCTTTGCGGCCCTGCTCGCGGCGCTCGCCAATCTTTCGGGATCGCCGCATTACATCAGCATCGCCATCCTCGTGGCCGGCCTCGCCGCATTCCTGATCGGCTGGCGCACCCGCAACGATGCGGCCAGGGTCAGCCGCATCCTCGACAGCGAGGCGGCGAGCCGGACCGAGATCGAGACGCTGGCCGACCGCATGTGGGAGCTGCAGGAAAGCGAGGAGCGCTTCCGCGGCCTTATCGACGCCCTTGGCGACGTCGTCGTGCACCGCGACCGGGAGGGCCGTATCGTCTATGCCAACCGCGTCCTGGCCGACCTGGTCGGCTGCCCGCAGAAGGCCCTCTCCGGCAAGACGCTATCGGAACTCGGCATCGAGATCGGCGTGGTGCCCGACGCCGCCTTTGCGGACGGCGAATGCCTGAGCTCAACCGACGTCGCCATCCGCTCCGGCGGCGAGACGCGCTGGTTCTCCTGGATAGAGCTGTCGGTGCGGGACAAAGCGAGCGATGCCGTCTCGCATCGCGCGATCGCGCGCGACATCACCGCCCGCAAGCGGGCCGAAAAGGCTTCCGTAGCCGCGCGCGAGCGGGCCGAGTTCGCCAATCTCGCCAAGTCGCGCTTCCTGGCGACCGTAAGCCATGAGATCCGTACGCCGATGAACGGCATCATGGGCATGGCCAAGCTGCTCGCCGATACCCGGTTGTCGCCGGAGCAGCGAACCTATGTCGGCGCCATCTCCACCTCTGCCAGCGCGCTCCTGGCGCTGATCGAGGATCTGCTCGATTTCTCCAAGATCGAGGCCGGGCGCTTCGATATCGAGCCGCAATCGGTCTCTCCGCGCGAGATCGTCGAGAACGTCTCCGAGCTTCTCGCCGCCAAGGCCTACGCCAAAGGCATCGGGCTCGGCTGCTATTGCGCGCCGGATGTCCCGGCGATCATCACGGCCGACCCGAACCGGCTGCGCCAGGTGCTGCTCAACCTGATTGGCAACGCGGTCAAGTTCACCGACGAGGGCGGCGTGCAGGTCGTGGTGGATATCGTCGAGCAGGCCGGGTTGCGCTCCATCCGGTTTACCGTTTCCGATACGGGGCCCGGCATGCGCAAGGCCGACCTCGCGCGCGTCTTCCAGGAGTTCGAGCAGGCGGACGGCACCTCGACACGCAAGCATGGCGGCGCGGGACTGGGCCTTGCCATCTCGCGCCGCATCGTCGAGGCGATGAACGGCCGCATCGGCGTCGACAGCGAGCTAGCCGTGGGCAGTCGCTTTCATGTGGAGCTGCCGCTCGGGCGTATGACAGCGCTTGGCGCGAGACCGAAACTTCTCGAGGGCCGCAGCATCGGCATTCTATCGCCCAACCGCGTGGAGGCCGAGCTGATCGCCCGCGCCGTCGAGTCCTGCGGCGGCTCGGCGGTCATGGCCGGCGGGTTGGAGGCGCTCGTACGCGAGGCGCAGGCGCGCCGCCCGGCGCCCGATTCGATCCTCGTCGATACGGCACTGGAAGAGCCCGACGGAAACATTCTCAGGCGGCTCCGTCACAAGCTCGGCGGGAATTTCGACGCCATAACGCTGATCGCTCCCTCCGACCGCGGGCATCTCGCGGCCTATCGGCAAGCCGGATATTCCACCTTCCTCGCCCGTCCGGTGCGCGGCGAGACGCTGCTGCGCGTGCTGCTCGCCGGAAAATCGGCCGATCCGCTCCTGAGATCGTCCGAAAAGCCCGAACCTTCGGGCGTCGGGCCGGTCGCGGCGGAAGGCGACGGCCTGAACATCCTGATTGCTGAAGATAATGAGATCAACGCCATGCTGGCCCGCGTGGCGCTCGCCAAGGCGGGCCATCATGTGCGGCTCGTCACCAATGGCCGCGCCGCCGTCGACGCGGTTGTCCATTCGCATTCCGGCAAGCGCTTCGACGTCGTGCTGATGGACCTGCACATGCCGGTGATGGACGGGCTCGACGCCATCGCGCTCATCCGCAAGCATGAGGAGGAACACGGCGCACCGCCCGTTCCCATCATGGTCCTTTCCGCCGACAGCCAGGAGACGACGCGGCACGCCGTGCTGGCGCACGGCGCCACCGGCTTCGTCTCCAAGCCCCTCGACCCGAAGGCGCTTGCCGAAGCCGTGGCCGAACAAGCCGTTGCATGAGGGGCCGAACTTAGGCATCCTTGCCCGCAAATGCGGTGCGATCACAAATCTGTCATTCTCCTGTTGCAGGAACCGGTTAGCGACCGGCTCGGCTGCGGAATCGGGGGAGTCATCGATGCGGGCGACGATGCTGGAGCGTAAGAACAATCCCGTGTCAGGTCGCGCGCTTCCGGCCACCGAGCGCGAGGACGTGCCCTCCGGCGCCGTGCTTGGCCGTATCGGCAGGCTGGAAGTCCGCCTGGCCCGGGACCCGGCGGAAATCGCAGCGGCACAGGAAGTCCGCTTCCGCGTCTTCTACGATGAACTCGGCGCGCGCCGTGATGCCGTGACGGCCGTCGAGCGGCGCGATTCGGACCGCTTCGATTCGGTCTGCGATCATCTCCTTGTCCTCGATACGGCGATTCGCGGTCCCGCGACCGAGCAGATCGTCGGCACCTATCGTCTCCTTCGCCAGGAAAGCGCGATTGCGGCCGGCGGCTTCTATTCCGACGAGGAATTCCAGCTCGAGGCGCTGATCGCCCGCCATCCGGGCAGGCGCTTTCTCGAGCTTGGCCGTTCCTGCGTGTTGCCGGCCTATCGCTCCAAGCGCACGATCGAGCTTCTCTGGCAGGGCATCTACGCCTATGTCGGCTATTATGACATCGGCGTCATGACCGGCTGCGCTTCCTTCCACGGGACGGTGCCGGCGGCCCACGCCGAGGCGCTCTCTTTTCTTGCGCAGAACTGCCGGGCCGACCAGGAATGGGACGTGCGCGCGGTGATCTCGCGCTATCACACGATGGATCTGATGCCGCCGGAAGCGGTCAATCCACGCTCGGCGCTCGCCGCCATGCCGCCGCTCATCAAGGGCTATCTGAGGCTCGGCGCGCGCATCGGCGACGGCTGCGTCGTCGACCGCGATTTCGGCACGACGGACGTCTTCATCATCCTGCCGATGGAGTTCGTTTCCGAGCGCTACCTGAACTATTACGGAGCCGAGGCCGAGCGGTTCAACGCCTGAGCTTCCGGTTCGCGGCTTCGTGGTAGGCACAATCGTTCTCCGCTCGTCATTCTGTCTGCGTCCTTCGCCACTGCGGATTTGATTGCGGCAGGGTCCCTGTCGTAGTGTGTCCCGGCATTCATCCCGGAGGCCCCTGTCGATGCCGGAAAATCGAAGCCATATTGCGCGCGGATCGGCGCGATGAACTATGATTTCGATTTCCATGACGTCTTCGCCGCCTGGCCCGAGCTCGCATGGGGCGCGCTCCACACGCTCATACTCTCGGGCATCGCCATGGCCATCGGCATGGTCGTCGCGGTCGCCGGCGCGCTCGGCAAGACCTCCGGTCCGAAGCCGCTGCGCATCGTCATCAACGCCTATATCGAGCTGATCCGCAACACGCCGTTCCTGGTTCAGATCTTCATGATCTTTTTCGGCCTGCCGTCCTTCGGCATAAGGCTGTCTTCCAACACCGCGGCGGTGATCGCGCTGGTCGTCAACGTCAGCGCCTACGGCATCGAAATCATCCGGGCGGGCATCGAAAGCATCGGTACCGGCCAGATCGAGGCCGGCAAGGCGCTTGGCCTGAAACCCTTGCAGATATTCCGCTTCATCATCCTGAAGCCAGCTATCCAGGCGATTTATCCCTCGCTCACCAGCCAGTTCATCCTGCTCCTGCTGAATTCCAGCGTCTGTTCGGCGATCGCCGCGACCGAGCTGACGGCGGCGGCCGGCGACATCCAGTCCCGCACCTTCCGCTCCTTCGAGGTCTATTTCGTCATCACCTGCATGTATTTCGCCATGTCGGTCTTCTTCTGGGGCGTGTTCGGCGCCATCGAGAAGAATTTCCTGCGTACGCCGGCCAAGCGGTAGGGGCGGCCATGCGCGAACTCGGCTCAGGCGATATCTTCTACATCCTCGGCGCCATCCGCTGGACGCTGTTGCTCTCCGTCGTTGCTTTCGCAGGCGGCGCGGTAGGCGGCATGCTCGTAGCGCTTGCCCGCACCGGCCGCTTCCGCTGGCTGCGGCTCCTCGCGGCCGGCTTCATCAAGATCTTCCAGGGAACGCCGCTCCTGATGCAGCTTTTCCTCGCCTTCTTCACGCCCGGCATCTTCGGCATCAACGTCAATCCACTGGCCGCCGCCGCGCTTGGCCTTTCCTTGAACGCCAGTGCGTTCCTGGGCGAGATATGGCGCGGCGCGATCGAGGTCGTGCCGGCGGGCCAGTCGGAAGCGGCCACCGCGCTCGGCCTGCGCTACTGGCCGACAATGGCGTTGATCATCGCGCCGCAGGCGGTCCGCATCGCCATTCCGCCGACGGTCGGCTTCCTGGTGCAGCTCATCAAGGGCACCTCGCTCGCCTCGATCATCGGCTTCGTCGAGCTGACCCGCGCCGCCCAGGTCATCAACAATGCAACCTTTCACCCGTTCACGATTTTCGGGATCGTGGCGCTTGCCTATTTTGTGGTTTGCTGGCCTCTGTCCGTCTTCAGCCGGCGGATGGAGGCTCGGCTGATCGTCGCCCGGCGCTGAGCGCGTGCCGCGGAACGCAGGAAAACCAATCAACACAAGGGAGAAAATGTCCATGACCAATTCGATCACGCGCCGCGGCTTCGGCATATTGGCGGCCGCCGGTTTTGCCGCGGCGGCATTCGGCATCACGGTTGCCAATGCCGCCACGCCCGAGGAGATCAAGAAGAACGGCACGCTCAGGGTCGGCGTCCTGGTCGATTACCCGCCCTTCGGCGGCACCGACGCCAATCAAAAGCCGGCCGGCTATGACGCCGACGTCGCCAAGCTTTTTGCGAAGTCGCTGGGCGTGAAGCTCGACCTGGTCCCGGTGACGGGCCCGAACCGCATCCCCTATCTTCTGACCAACAAGATCGACGTCCTCATCGCCACCTTCGGCATTACCGCCAAGCGCGCCGAGCAGGTCCTGTTCTCCAATCCTTACTCGGCCCTGACCATCTACGTGCTCGCGCCGAAGAGCCTGAAGATCAAGGGGCCGGAGGATCTGAAATCGGTCTCTATCGGCGTGGCGCGCGCCTCGACGCAGGATACAGCGATCACCGCGATGGCGCCCAAGGGAACCGACATCAAACGCTTCGACGACGACGCCACGGCGCTGCAGGCGCTGATCTCGGGGCAAGTGCAGGCGCTCGGCGCGTCGAACACGATCCTTGCGCAGTTGAACAAGGATTATCCGAAGATGCAGATCGAGCCGAAGATCACGCTGAAGGCGCAGGCGAACGGCATGGCGTTCCGCAAATCGGACACCGAGTTGCGCGACTACGCCAACAAGTTCATCGCCGAGATCGTGAAGAACGGCGAGCTTTCCAAGATCAACGAGCGCTGGTTCGGCACGCCGCTCGAGAAGCTGCCCCCGATGCCGAAGCTGTAAGCGCCAGCAATTTCAGGGCCGACGCGGCGTACAACATGGTCGACCCCCTCTCCGGTTCGCTTCGCGAACCACCTCTCCCTCGATCGATGGGGGAGAGGATGCGCCGGCCGCTATGCTCGCGCCCATCCTCTCCCCTCACGAAGTGGGGGAGAGGTGTCGAGGCGAAGCCGAGACGGAGAGGGGGTAAACTACGCGATGTGCGATAATCGCTTGACGATGTGGGAGTGGCGGTAGTCCCAGCGCTCACGCCCCCGCATTATAGGCCGCGATCGCCGCCATGTTGACGATGTCGCTGTCTTTTGAATTGAGCGACACGATCTGCACCGGCTTGTTCAGCCCGACGAGAAGCGGACCGATGACCGTCGAGCCGCCGAGTTCCTGAAGCATCCTTGTCGAGATCGAGGCCGAGTGGAAGGCCGGCATGATCAAGACATTCGCCGGCGCCGAGAGCCGGCAGAACGGATATTGCTTGAGCAGCCGGCTGTTCAGCGCCACGTCGGCCGCCATCTCGCCGTCATACTCGAAATCGACCCGCCTCTTGTCGAGGAGCTTGACCGCTTCCTGGATGCGTTCGGAACGCTCGCCGGGCGGGTGACCGAAGGTGGAATAGGCAAGCATCGCCACGCGCGGCTCGTAGCCCATGCGCCG
>JBQCFH010000169.1:0-3058 GCA_051959385.1 Rhizobiaceae bacterium
ACGAGATAGGCGAGGTTCAGCATGATGACGTTGATGATCGGAGCGACCGCGTTCGGAAAGGCGTGCCGCCAGATGATCTCCGACCGCGAGAGGCCCTTGAGTTCCGCTGTCTCGACATAGGCCGACTGCATCACGTTCAGGATCGCCGCGCGCGTCATGCGCATCATCTGGGCCAGCACCACCAGCGTCAGCGTCGTCGCCGGCAGGGCGATGGCCGTCATGCGGCTGAGGAACGGCATGCCGTCATAGACGGTCGAGACGCTGGTGAACCAGCCGAGCTTCACGGCGACGAAATAGATCAGGAGGTAGCCGATGAAGAAATCCGGCAGCGATATCGCCGCCAGGGTGGAAGCCGAGATCAGCTTGTCGACGAAGCCGTTCCTGTGGCGCACCGCGATGAGACCCAGGATGATCGACAACGGGATCGACACCGCCGCCGCCCAGAAGGCGAGGAACAGCGTATTGGAGAGCCGCTCCGCGATCGCCGGCCCGATCGGCAGGCCATTGGAGAGCGCCGTCCCCAGATTTCCGGTCACCAGGCCGGAAAGCCAGCGGAAGTAGCGCACATAGGCCGGATCGTTGAGCCCCAGCTGTTCCCTCAGATTGGCGACCGCCTCCGGCGTCGCCGCCTGTCCCAGGATGGACTGGGCGACGTCGCCGGGAAGGATCTGGGTTCCGACAAAGATCAGTATCGAAACCGCAAACAGCAGAATGACGCTCAGCCCGATCCGTTTACCGACGAGCCTGAGAAGCGGCGTCCCCATGGAATCGCGGCCCGTTCAGGCCGCGACCCAGCACTGGGCCAGCGCGTAGCCGTTGCACATCTCCTGCGCGGGATTGTTCACCCAGCCTTCGACGTTCTTGCCGGTGGCATCGATGTACTGGTTGAAGAAGGGGACGATCAGGCCGCCTTCGTCGCGCATCATCATGCCCATGTCGGCATACATCTTCTTTCGCTTCTCCTGGTCGAGCTCGCCGCGCGCCGCGATGACCATCTTGTCGAATTCCGGGCGCTTCCAGCGGGTATCGTTCCAGTCGGCGCTCGAAATATAGGCCGTCGAGTACATCTGGTCCTGGGTCGGACGCCCGCCCCAGTATGAAAGCGAGAAGGGCTTCTTGTTCCATACTTCCGACCAGTAGCCGTCGCCCGGCTCGCGCTTGATCTCGATCTTGATGCCGGCCTTGGCGCAGCTCTGCTGGTAGAGGGCCGCGGCGTCGACCGCGCCGGGGAAGGCGACATCGGACGTGCGCAGGAGGATCGAGCCCGAGTGGCCGGACTTCTTGTAGTGTTCGGCCGCCTTGTCCGGATCGAATTTCCGCTGCTCGAGCGGGGTGAAGAGCGGGTAGGCCTCGTTGATCGGGAAATCATTGCCGACCGCGCCATAGCCGCGCAGGATCTTCTCCAGCATCTCCTGGCGGTCCATCGCGAGCTTCAGCGCCATCCTGAGATCGTTGTTGTCGAAAGGCGCCGTGTCGCAGAACATGTTGAAGGGATAGAAGCCGCGGCCGGAGACGTTGCGGATCGTCACGCCGGGAATGCGCTTGACGAGATCGACAATCTTCGGCTCGACGCGGTTTATCATCTGGACCTGGCCGCTCTGCAGCGCCGCCGTCCGCGCCGTCGCATCGTTGATCACGATGATCTCGACCTGGTCCGCGTGGCCGAGCTTGTCGCCGCGCCAGTAATTCTTGAACTTCTCGCCGCCGTAGCGCACGCCGGGCTCGTTGACGGTGACCTTGTAGGGGCCGGCGCTGATGCCGGCGTTCGGGTTGTCCTTGCCGCCGTTCGGCTGGATGACCAGGTGGTAGTCGGCCATCAGATACGGGAAGTCGGCGTTGGCGTCCTTCAGCGTGACGACGACCTCGTCGCCATCCGTCTTCATCGACTTGATGCCCTGCAGGATGCCAAGCGCGGCCGATTTCGACTTGGCGTCGCTATGCCGCTCGAGCGTGGCGACCACATCAGCCGGCGTCACCGGCTTGCCGTCGTGGAACTCGACGCCCTTGCGGATCTTCATGGTCCAGACCGTGGCGTCCTTGTTGGAACCGATCGATTCGGCGATGTGATAGTCGATACTGCCGTCGGGATTGGTGTCGACCAGCAACTCGCCCCAGCATTTGCTGAAATTGAAATTGACCTGGCTGAGGTCGAGAGCGGGATCGAGCACGTTGGTGGACTCGCCTCCCTGCAGGCCTGCCTTCAGGATCCCGCCCTTGACCGGGCCGGCGGCCATGACCGCGTCGGCGATCATCGAATTGGCGACGGTCGCGGTGACGCCGAGCGCGGCGGCGCGGCCGAGAAAGTCGCGGCGCGTCAGCTTGCCGGATGCGACACGACGGCTGAGATACTCAAGTTCCTTGGACATGGATGCTCCTCACTCTGGATTTGTCGTTTTTGTTGGCTTTCTTGACGCAATATTGTCGGGAATCGAGCTGCGCCGACAAGCCGGATTGCGACATCGGGTGGCGTAAACGATGTGTTCTGATTGGACTAAACCCTAGTCCTCACGCGCCCTCCCAAAGCTTCGCCGCCGCAGGGACGAAGCGTGCGGTTCCCTTTGGTTCCTAGTCTGCGGCCCCCGGCGATCAGGGTCAAGCGCGAAGCCGCCATAATGCTGAGGTTGGATGTGCCGGAGAACCGCCGCGCATTTGCCGATTACGCAACCGTCCCGAGCGGCATTTGCGGGAACCCTCCCACAGGCCCGGCAGTCTCCTTCCCGGCCTCATTTATCCGCACGCGCGTGCCGGCTGCTTGGCAATTTGCGAAGGACAGTTGGCCGGAAAGGAAGCGCGCAATCTTTTTCGCGTCGGGCCCCCGGCTGCCCGGCTCTCGACCGTCACGTCATTGTCGTTGCCATCCCGGCATCGGAACAAACGAAAAGCACGGCGGTTTGTCCCGAAACCGTAGGAATGCGAGCAAGACAGTGACCCACCAGGAACACGCCGCCCACCACACCGGAAAGCCAACCCATCGCAGCAGGGAACAGGTCCATATTGAGCCGTACAATCACCCGACCGGCGGATGGGGATCGCTCAAGTCGCTCGTCAGGAAGGCGCA
>JBQCFH010000170.1:0-5645 GCA_051959385.1 Rhizobiaceae bacterium
GAACTCTATCCCCAAATGGCGGCTTGCAGGCGACTGGTTCGACATCTGCAGCTGCGACATCCCCTGCCCCTGCGAATTCGCGCAGCGGCCGACTGGCAATCACTGCCAGGGCGTGCTCGCCTGGCACGTGCGCGAGGGGCAGTATGGCGACGTGAGCCTCGACGGCTTGACAGTGGTGGCGCTCGGCGAATTCGAAGGCAATCTCTGGGCCGGCGAAGCAAAGGCCATCATGGGCATGTACCTCGACGAGAAGGCGGACGACCGGCAGCGCGAGGCCCTGCAGATGATCTTCGGCGGCCAGGCAGGCGGCTGGCCGGCAGGCTTCGCGGCGAATATCGGCGAAATGCGTGGCCTGGAGTTCGTACCCATCAGTTTTGAGGTGGCTGGCGACCTCGCCACCTGGCGGGTGGAGATCCCCGGCCGCGTGGTCGGGCGCGCGGAGGCACTTGCCGGGCCCACGACCCCGCCCGGGAAACGGGTGCAGACGATAAACCCACCCGGCTCCGAGGTCGGCCCCGGGCAGGTCGCTACGTGGGGCCGTTCCGTCGAGGCGAGCACCAAGGGCTTCGGACTCGACTGGACCGGCACCGCCCGGTCGAGCAAGCACATTCCATTCGACTGGAACGGCCCGAGCTGAGACGCGTGCCAAGCCCTCGCGCCATCGGCTGGCTTTCCGTGCCGTCGCTCGCCAGGAGACTAGGCGGCGTGCCGCTCGGCGTCCTCGCATCGCTCGCCGCACTGACAGCGGCGGCATGGGCGCTAACCCTCTACCAAACCTTCACCATGGACATGCCTATGGGCATTGCCGTGCGCGGTGGAACGGAAGGCATGCAGGGCTTGCCCGGAATGGCGATGGGCGGGATTGCCGCCGATAGTTGGTCGCTCGGCGACGCGGCGGCTTTCCTGGCGGTGTGGACGGTAATGATGGTGGCGATGATGCTGCCGGCAGCCGCGCCCATGATCTTTATGTTCGCGGCGGCACAATCCAGGCGTGCTGGCCAGGTCGCCATCCCGACCTGGATCTTCGTCGCCGGTTACCTTCTCGTCTGGGCCATGACGGGCGTTGCCGTCTATGTCCTGGTGCAGATAGGCAGCGATCTCGCGACGGGCCTCGATGCGCCACAGCGTTCGAAATGGGCGCCGCTGGCGCTTGGCGCCACGCTGGCGGCCGCTGGCCTCTACCAACTCACGCCGCTCAAGCACATCTGTGTCAGCCACTGCCGCTCGCCGCTCGGATTCATCGCACAGCATTGGCGTGACGGGAGGATTGGCGCGCTCAACATGGGGCTGCGGCACGGTCTCTACTGTCTCGGCTGTTGCTGGGCCTTGTTCTCCGTGCTGGTGGCTGCCGGCGTCATGAGCATTGCCTGGATGCTTCTTTTGACGCTGATTGTCTTCGTCGAGAAGGTTTCGCGGGGCGGCCGCCGCTTTGAGACCGCGACCGGGATCGCGCTCATCGCACTGGGACTTGTGGTGGCAAGTGGCGCAATGGCGTTCCCGTGGGCCGCTGGGTAGCGCTGCATCGGTCAGTCGATCGTGGCTCGATTCCGGCCCCGCATGGCGCCTCCGCAGCCGTTCCGGTGGATTGCGGGCATTTGCTAAATTGATGAACGGTTTTGCGCAAAGCACGACTGAGCGCGTAGGCCAGGCTACGGTCGAGACGTTTCGTTATGAATGTCGACCAGAGAACAAATGGCAGGCGACGCGCCCGCCGCCGGCCACCTCGCCCCCACCTGGCGAAGCCAGTTCGGGATTTTCGGTTTCGCAGACGAGGCCGATTTTCTTCGGGCAGCGCGGATTGAACGGACAGCCCCGCGGCAACGCGATCGGGCTCGGCACGTCACCGCCAAGCGCCGGCGCTTCCTGCTGTTGCACGACCGGCTCGGGCACCGAGGCGAGAAGCACTTCCGTATAGGGATGGCTTGGCCGGTCGAACACGTCCGCCGTCGGCCCCGCTTCGACGACGCGCCCCATATACATGACTGCAACATGCGAGCAGACATGGCGCACCACCGCCAGATTGTGCGAGATGAACAGGTAGGTGAGGTCCAGCCGCTCCTGCAGTTCGCGCAGGAATTCGAGGATCTGCGCCTGCACCGAGACGTCGAGCGCGGATGTCGGCTCGTCGAGGACCAAGAGCTTGGGATTGAGCGCCACGGCACGGGCGATGCAGACCCGCTGCTTCTGCCCGCCCGACAGTTCGTGCGGAAAGCGGTACATGAAGCGGCGGTCGAGTTGCACCGTCTCCAGCAGCTCCTCGACGCGGGCGCGCAGGCGGCCGCCGCCCAAGCGCTCATGGATCGTCAGCGGCTCGGCGATGCTGCCGAAGATTGCCTTGCGCGGATTGAGCGAGGAATGCGGGTCCTGGAAGACCATCTGGATATCGCGGCCAAGCCGGCGGCGGTCATGGCTGCCCATGGCTTGGATGGGCGACCCTTCGAAGAGGATCTCCCCGCCCGTCGGCCGATGCAGTCCAGTGACCAGCCGCGCCACCGTCGATTTGCCTGAGCCGGATTCGCCGACGAGTCCCAGGCTCTCGCCGCGATCAAGCGTCAGGTCGATGCCATCCACCGCCTTCAGCACCGCCTTGCCGAAGCGGCCGGAACGGATGTCGAAATGTTTCGTCAGCCCCCTGACCTGGAGCAGCGGCGCGTCAGACATAATGCGCCTCCTGCCGGGGTCCGGGATAATGGTGGCAGGCAACGCGCTGTCCGCCGCCGGCGTCCACCAGCGGCGGCTTCTGCCTGCGGCAGATGTCCATCCTGAGCGGGCAGCGGTCGTAGAAGCGGCACCCGGGCGGCGGCTGAAGCAAATTCGGGATACTCCCGGGAATACCCGAAAGCTGCTGGTTGTCTCCATGCAGTTTGGGAATGGCGGCAAGAAGGCCCTGCGTATAGGGGTGCAGCGGATGGGCGAGCAAATCTTCGGTTGAAGCGTCTTCAACCACCGTTCCGGCATACATGACGACGATGCGCCGGCAGACCTTGGCGACGACGCCGATATCGTGCGAGATCAGGATGACGGCCAGACCAAGCCGGCGGACCAACTCGTCGATCAGCCGCAGGATCTGCGCCTGGATGGTGACGTCCAGCGCGGTGGTCGGCTCGTCGGCAATCAGGAGCGACGGTTCGCCGGCAATCGCCATGGCGATCAGGACGCGCTGGCGCATTCCGCCGGAAAGCTCGTGCGGATAGGCGTCGAGCTGCTTTTCGGTATGTGGCAGATGCACTTGCGCAAGCAGTTCGGCCGCCTTTTTTCGCGCCGCACTTTCGGTCGGCCGCTTCGAGCGCGGCAAAACGCGGCCATGCGCCCGTATCACGTCGGTCAATTGCTTGCCGACGGTGAAGACGGGGTTGAGATAGCTCATCGGGTCCTGCGGGATGAGAGCGATTTCGAGGCCACGGACACGCCGCATGTCGCGCTCCGACGCCGTCGCGAGATCACGCCCCTTGAAGCGGATCGCTCCCTTCGTGAAACGCCCCGGCGGCATCGGAAGAAGGCGCAGGATGCTGCGCACCGTCACCGATTTGCCGCAGCCCGTCTCGCCGACGATGCCGACCGTCTCGCCGGCGTCGAGCGCGAGGCTGACGCCATCGAGCACATGCAGCGCGCCATCGAACGTGTCGAAGTCGAGCGAAAGGTCCTCGACAGAGAGAAGGCGCTCCGCCGTCATCTGCCGCGGCTCTTCGGGTCGAACACGTCGCGCAGGCCGTCGCCCATCAGGTTGAAGCCGAGCACGGTCAAATAGATGGCGAGGCCCGGAAAGGTGGCATACCACCACCAGGTGGGCAGATAGTTGCGGCCGATCGAGATCATCGCGCCCCATTCCGGCGTCGGCGGCTGTGCGCCAAGGCCGATGAAGCCGAGGGCCGCGGCGGCAAGGATCGCCATGCCCATATCCATGCTGGCCTTGACCAGGATGGGCGACAGGCAGTTCGGCAGGATGTGCGAGAACAGGATGCGCGCGGTGGAAGCGCCGGCGAGACGCGCGGCATCGACATAGGCTTCGCCCTTCAGCGACAGCGTCTTGCTTTCGACCAGCCGTACATAGCCCGGCCACCAGACCAGCGACAGGGCAACGATGGCGTTGACGATACCGATGCCGAGCGCGGCGACGATGGCGATCGCCAGCACCAGCGCCGGAACCGAGAGGCACACATCGGTGACGCGCATGATGATTTCCCGCGTCCAGCCGCCGCTGTAGCCGGCGAGGATACCGAGTGGCACGCCGACGAGGGTGGCGACGCCGGTGATGATGATCGCGATCTCCAGCGACAGCCGCGTTCCGATGAGGACCCGCGTCAGGATGTCGTTCCCGACCTCGTCGGTCCCGAACCAGTGTGCGGAGGAAGGCGGCAAGAGCTTTTCGGCCATATGCACCGCGCCGGTGGCGTCGGCGGGATAGGGAACGATCCATGGTCCGATCAATGACAGAACCAGGAAGATGACGACCAGCACAAGACCGATCATCGCGGAGACGTTCCGGCGATAGGTGCGCCAGTAAAGGCGCATCTGGCGGATCGAGCTTGCATGCCTCTCGCGCCAGCTTTCCCGTGCCGGAGCGGCGAGGGCGATTTCGGGCGATGCCGTTTTCATGCGGCCTCCCGTGTGCGCGGGTCGAGCCAGATATAGGCAAGGTCGACGAGCAGATTGGCGATCATGAAGTTGATGCCGATCAGCAGCGTCACGCCCATGATCGGCTGGAAATCCTGGGCGATCGCCGACTGCGTCGCGTAAAGGCCGATACCCGGCCAGTCGAAGACGGTTTCGACCAGCACCGTGCCGCCGAGCATCCAGCCATAGCGCAGGCCGATCATGGCGAGCGTCGGCAGGAAGGCGTTCTTGAGCGCATAGATTGCGACCGTGCGGAATGTGCCGATCCCCTGGGCGCGCGCGTTGACGATATAGTCCTGCCCGAGCGCCTCGATCATCTCGGCGCGGTTGACGCGGATGATCGAGGCAAGCGCGGGAAAGCACAGCGATACGGCCGGCAGGACGATGTGAGCGAGCGCGTCCTTGAAGACGTCCCATTGGCCGGAAAAGAGCGAGTCGATCAGATAGAGATGCGTCACCGGATCGGGCGGCGACGACATGATGCCGAGGCGGCCGCTGAGCGGCAGCCAACCGAGATAGAGCGCGAAACCGAGTTGCAGCATCAGCCCGAGCCAGAACATCGGCACCGCGACGCCGGAGACGCTGACGATGCGGGCGGCATGATCGAACCAGCTGTTCTGCTTCACCGCGGAGAGCATGCCGAGCGGAATGCCCAGCAAAACGGCGATCAGCATGCTGACCGTGACGAGTTCGAACGTTGCCGGGAAGAAGTCGCCCAAATCCTGAAGCACGGAATGGCCCGTCCTGACCGATTGCCCGAGATTGCCGTGCAATATGCCCATGACATAGAGGCCGAGCTGGACGGGCAACGGCCGGTCGAGGCCGAATTCGTGGCGGATTTGCTCCACCATTTCGGGCGGCGCGTCGGGGCCGGCGGCGAGCGAGGCCGGATCGCCCGGCGCGACATGCGAGATCAGGAAGGTGATGATCAGGAGCCCGAAGAGCATCACCACCAGGAAGGCCATGCGCTTTCCGATGAAGAGGGCCATCTGAACCTTTCTGCTCCGCCGAAACGGCCGGGCGCGTCGGCC
>JBQCFH010000171.1:0-4817 GCA_051959385.1 Rhizobiaceae bacterium
TTTGGAACCGGGCACAGCATGGCCATCACCGACACCAGTTCGACGACCGAGATAAGGAAACACGGCCGCGACGTCGGCTTCGCGCTCGGCATCGTCACCATTCTGTCGGTCCTGTTCCTGCCGATCCCGCCCTTCCTCATCGACATCGGGCTCGCCTTCTCGATCGCCGTGTCGGTGCTGATCCTCATGGTGGCGCTGTGGATCCAGCGGCCGCTCGATTTCTCCTCCTTCCCGACCGTGCTTCTGGTCGCGACCATGCTGAGGCTCTCGCTCAACGTCGCCACCACGCGGGTAATCCTCTCGCACGGCAATGAGGGCACGAACGCCGCGGGCTACGTCATCGGCGGCTTTTCGCGCCTCGTCATGGCTGGCGATTTCGTCATCGGCCTCATCGTCTTCCTCATCCTCATCGTGGTGAACTTCATCGTCATCACCAAGGGCTCGACGCGCATCGCCGAGGTCGGCGCACGCTTCACCCTCGACGCAATACCCGGCAAGCAGATGTCGATCGACGCCGACCTTTCCGCCGGCATGATCGATGAGAAGGAAGCGCAGCATCGCCGCCGCGAGCTGGAGGAGGAATCGGCTTTCTTCGGCTCGATGGACGGCGCCTCCAAATTCGTCCGCGGCGACGCCATCGCCGGCCTCCTCATTACCGCCATCAACATCATAGGTGGCATCGCCATCGGCTATGCGCGGCACGGCATGAGCCTCGGCCAGGCAGCCGACATCTTCACCAAGTTGTCGGTCGGCGACGGACTTGTCTCCCAGATACCGGCGCTGATCGTCTCGCTCGCCGCCGGCCTCCTCGTCTCCAAGGGCGGCACGCGCGGCTCCGCCGACCAGGCCGTGTTCGGCCAGTTGAGCAACTATCCGCGCGCGCTCTTCGTCGCCGCGACGTTGATGGCGCTGCTCGCCGTGATGCCCGGCCTGCCGGCGCTGCCGTTCCTGTTCCTCGGCGGCATGATGGCGACCGTCGGCTATGTCATCCCGGTACGCGAGTCGCGCCGCGCCGCCGAAGCGGCCGAGGCCGAGAAGAAGAAGCAGGTCGTGAAGGAGGACGAGGAGAAGAATTCCATCAAAGCCTCCCTCAGGACCGCCGAGATCGAGCTTTTGATCGGCAAGCAGCTTTCCGCCAAGCTGCTCGCCTCGCATCAGGAACTGGCGTTCCGCATGTCGAAGATGCGCAAGAAATTCGCGCAGCAATACGGCTTCGTCGTGCCCGAGGTCAGGCTCACTGACGATTTCGGGATCCCGACCAAGAGTTACCGCATAAAGGTGCACGGCACGGTCGTCGCCGAGCACGAGCTGCGCGTCGGCGAACTTCTCGTCCTCATCGGCAACGGCGAACCGCCGGAAATGCCCGGCGAGGAAGTGCGCGAGCCGGCCTTCGGCATGCGCGCCTGGTCGGTGCCAGAGATGTTCGCGGAGGATTTGAAGCGGGAGAACTATGCCTTCGCCGACAACATGTCGGTGCTTCTCACCCACCTGTCGGAGGTGGTGCGCAACAACCTGCCGCAGCTTCTCTCCTACAAGGACATGAAGGCGCTGATCGAGCGGCTCGATCCGGAATACCGCAAGCTGGCCGACGAGATCTGCACGACCCACATCACCTATCCCGGCCTGCAGGCCGTGTTGAAGCTGCTGCTCGCCGAGCGCATCTCGATCCGCAACCTGCACCTTATCATCGAGGCGATCGCCGAGATCGCGCCGCATGTGCGCCGCACCGAGCAGATCGTGGAGCATGTGCGCATCCGCATGGCGCAGCAGATATGCGGCGACCTGACCGAGGGCGGCGTCCTGAAGGTGCTGCGCCTCGGCAACCGCTGGGATCTCGCCTTCCACCAGGCGCTGAAGCGGGATGCCAAGGGCGAGATCCGCGAGTTCGACATCGACCCGCGCCTGCTCGAGGAATTCGGCCAGGAGGCGTCGAAGGCCATCCGCGGCCATGTCGACGCCGGCGAGCGCTTCGTGCTGGTCACCGCGCCTGATGCGCGGCCCTATGTGCGCATGATCATCGAGCGCATGTTCGCGACGCTCCCGGTGCTCTCCCATGTTGAAATCGCCAAGGGCGTGGAGATCAAGGTGCTCGGGTCGATCGCGTGACGATCACACTCTCACAGACCGTACTCGCGGCCTTTCTCGCCTTCTGCCGTGTCGGCGCCTGCTTCATGATCATGCCCGGCTTCTCCAGCGCGCGCGTGCCGATGCAGGTCCGCCTCTTCGTCGCGGTGGCGGCAAGCCTGGCGCTTTTCCTGCACCTTTCGAACATCATCCTGCCTTTTGCCGAATCGACGCCTGACGTCCTCTTCAAGACGATCGCCTCCGAGCTTTTGACCGGGGCGCTGATCGGCGTCATGGCGCGCATTTACCTGCTCGCGCTTGAATTCATCGGCAATGCCGTTTCCATGATGATGGGCTTCAGCAACATCGGCGGCAGCGCCGCGCTCGAAAGCGATCCGCAGGCGGCGCTCGGCAGCCTGCTCTCCTTCGCCGCGCTGCTCGTGCTCTTCCTGCTCGACTTCCATCTCGAGATCATCAAGGCGCTGGTGACCTCCTACCAGGTGGCTCCGCCCGACGTGATTTTCGATCCGCAGGCGGCGCTCGCCGACGTGGCGGATACCATCTCGCAATCCTTCTTCGTGGTCTTCCGCCTGGGCAGCCCGTTCGTGGCTTATGCGATCCTGGTCAATCTCGGCACCGGCCTCATCAATAAGCTGACGCCGCAGATCCCGATCTATTTCATCTCGCTCCCCTTCATCATCACCGGCGGACTGGTGCTCATGTATTTCGCCATCGGCAACTTCCTGAGCCTCTATGCCGACAGCTTCGTCTCGGTAACCATCGGGAGGTGAGATGGCATCGCGCACCGAACGCCTAAGAAAACTCGTCGACGTGCAGGAGCAGTTGAAGGCGTTCCACGAGATGCGTCGCGCCAACGCACTCGCCGAGGCCGCCGCCGCCGCGCGCGAGGCATCCGAACTCGCCGCCCGCTTCGACGCGGCGGATTCGCTGACCGACCTGTTCCCGGACCTCTACGCCCGCCGCATCGAGCGCGCGCTTCGCCGGCAGGACCAGAGGCTGGCGAGTGCCCGCACGGAAGCCGGACACGTCGCCACCCAGACCGCGCGCACCAACATGGTCGAGCGCTCCTGGCGGGAAGCAATGCGCGCAGACGAACGGCAAGCCGAGGATCGGGCGACGCTGGAAGCGGTCGAGCGCAAGCTCATTCCGCGCAAGTAAGCCTGCCACAAGCTAGTTCGGGCAAGGTGAAAGCTAAACGCAGGCAAAGAAGGTAGAAAACCAAAATTCGATGCTTCGAGCCTACTCACCCCACCCCCGGCCTATCGGCCGAACCCTCCCCGTCGAGGGGAGGGAGGGTGCCGGGCTCTCCGCCCTCCTCCCCTTCGACGGGGGAGGTGCCGCCGAAGGCGGAGGAGTGAATCCGCTTCGCATGAGGTCATGAGCTTTTTGACAACTGAAGGATAGGAATTCGACTTGGCCATCTCCCCGCCCAGCGACATCGTTCTCGACGTGGCGCGCGCCATCGACCCGGCGGAGCTTGCCGCGGCGCGGACGCAGCTTGCGGAGCGCGCACGGGCCGGTTCGAAGGTCGAATTTCCGGATATCGCCGGTCCCGTAGCCACCTCCCCCGCGACCGCTCAGGAGAACCTGGCCGATATGCGTTTCGCCGGCCATGCCGGCGCCGGGAAGACGGGCGACGTGCCCAAAGCCTACCGGAAATTCGAAGCCGCGGTTCTCCAGACTTTCATGCAGTCGATGATGCCGAAGGACAGCGAGGCCGTTTACGGCAAGGGGCTGGCCGGCGATATGTGGAAATCCGAGCTTGCGAAGCAACTCGGCACCGTTCTCTCCGAGCGCGGCGGCATCGGCATCGCCAACCGCCTGCTCAAGGACCACTACATGGTCGGCGACAAGAAGGTGCCGCTTACCGGAGCCTCGGAAGGTGCCCGCAAGGACGAAGCGGACGTGAAGCGGATGCTGTCGGTCGCGATGATCCAGGAAATGCAGCGCAAGCTCACCAGCCCGATCGGCGGCCAGGACATGGCCGACGGCAGCTCGAAGATTTAGGAGCCCTCATGCAGGAAGCCGCCCTCTACAGCCCGGAACTGTCGCGATCTGCACCAGCCGCGCAGCCGTCGCCCGCGGCGCGCCCGGCCGCGCTCTCCGCCATCATTGCCCGCATCGAGGAGGCGATTGAGCAGGAAACCGCCGCGATCCGCAGCGATCCCGGGTTCGACGTTAAGGCGTCCAACGCGCGCAAGAGCCGGCATCTCTATGAGCTCAACCGCGCGATGAAGGGTCTGTCGCAGGCCGAGGTGTTGAGCGAGCACCGCGAGGCGCTCATCCGTCTTCGCGGCAAGCTTGGGGAGAACGAGAAGGCGCTCCGCGCTCATCTGAACGCAGTTGCCGAGGTCGCGTCGCTCATCCGCGATGCCATCCAGCGCGCGGATGCTGACGGCACCTATTCTGCCCACGAATTCGGCGCCGGCCGAGCCGCATGATGCCGGCCGCGATCATAGTCCGAAATAGACAGCGGCCACCGGAAGCGGGAGGCGATCGATGATCAAGTTCGTCATCGCCGCGCTCTGGCTCGTGATCGTCACCCTTGGGACGGTGATCTTCTCATTTTCCATGTCCGGTCCAAAGGCGGTCAAGGCGCCGGAACCGGCCTTCTTCGGCGGCCTCGACTACGTCAAGACCGACATCATCTCCGTCCCGCTGATGAAGGACGAGGAAGTCTACGGCTATTTCCTCACGCGCCTGGTCTATACGGTCGAGCCCGCTGTCATGAA
>JBQCFH010000172.1:0-5648 GCA_051959385.1 Rhizobiaceae bacterium
TCTCCCCCTTGCGGGGGAGATGTCCGGCAGGACAGAGGGGGGCAACGTAGAGCGCTGTTCGATCGGATGTTCAGGCGATTGCTTCGCGGGCACGCGGCCGGCGGCAACCGCCTATCTCGCCGGTATCTTCAGCTTCGCCCCGACCGGCAGCGCCTGCGTGCGGAAGGCCGGATTCGCCTTGGCGATCTTCTGCCACAGCGCCGGATCGCCATAGATGGTCTTTGCCAGCTTCCAGTAATTGTCGCCCGCGACGACGATATGGGTCGTCTCGGCGCCCGCCTGCCCCTCATCCTGTCGGGGGGCGGCCGGTTTTGGTTCCTGCGTCATGGCAGGCTGTCCGGCGGCGGAAGACTGCGCCGCGGGAGCAGGCGTTTGCGCCTTCGAGGGTTGCGGCGCGGTACTTTCCGCCGGCGGGTTGGCCGGCTGGCTCGGCTCGACCTTTGGCGGCTGGGTAGCCAGGGTCTGCGACATCGCCGGCAGGTCGGGCATCTTGATGCCGCCGTTCTCGGCCGCCTTGGTTCCTTCGGCGGGCGTTTCCGGCTTGGCGTTCGGAGCCTCCACCGCCGGGGGTTCGCTGGCGAGCTTCATGGAGGCGGCCGGCAGGTCGGGCATCTTGGTGGGCGCCGCGTTTTCAGCCGCTGCGGGCTTCGTCTTGGTGGAGTCGACGACTTTGGGGGTCGTGTCCTTGATGCGGCCGTCCGTGTAGGGCTTGTAGGGCTGGTGCGCCTGCAGATAGGCCGTCAGCACCTCGGCGAGATCGGGGCCGTAGTCATAGGCGTTCTTCGCGCGATCACGCAGCACGGCGTAGCCGTCGCCTCCGGCCCGCATGTAATTGTTGGACGCGACGAGATAGAGCTTGTCCGGCTCGATCGGCTGCCAGCCGTCTCCCGTCTTCACCTCGACCGACCTGATCCGGCCCGAATTCGGCCCGACGGTGCGGTCGAAGCTGAAGCGGAGCCCCGCCACCTGCGGAAAGCGCCCGGCTCCGTCAGAGACCTGCGAAACGCCGTTTTCCAGTGCGGCGACGATATCCTTGCCCAAGAGTTGGAAGGTCGAGAGCGTGTTCTGGAAGGGCAGCACGGCCACGATGTCGCCAACCGTGATCGGGCCGGCTCCGATCGAGGCACGCAGCCCGCCGCCATTGGTGATGGCGATCGTCACGCCCTGCTTCGCGGCGCGATCGAGCATGGCTTCGGCGACGAGATCGCCCATCGCGCATTCGCCGCTGCGGCAGGCCACGCGGTCGGCATCGATCGGCGCCGCCGCTTCGGCGACGACCTTCGACATGGCCTGCTTTATCGGGCCGGCCAGTTCCTTGACGCGCGCGACGACCTCGGGGTCTTCCGGGATCTTGGCGTCGAGCGGGATCGGATCGCCCTTCGCGGACTTGACGATGCCCTTGTCGTCGAAGGTCACCGTCACCTCGCCGAGCAGCTTCGAATAGGAAGCGGCGGTGACGACCGGTACCTGGTAGCCGTCGAGATTGCCGGCAAAGGTGGGGTAGGGGCCCGCGGCGTTCTTGTCGGTGTTGGAGAGCAGCGTGTGCGAATGGCCGCCGACCACGACGTCCACGCCCGGTATCCTGGCGATGGCCGAGAGATCGCGCTGGTAGCCGACATGGGTGAGCGCGATGATCTTGTCGACGCCCTGTTTCTGCAGTTCCGCGACCGCCGCCGTGACGCCGGCAACGTCGTTGGTGATCAGGACGTTCGGACCCGGCGAGGAGATGACGTCGGCGTCGTTGGTGATGGCGCCGACGATGCCGATCTTCTGGCCTCCGACCTCGAGAACGGTATATGGCTTCACGCGGTCGCCGATTTTTGCGTTGCGGGCCGCGGCGATGTTGGCGCTCACCACCGGAAAGTGGACCTTGTTGAGAAAGGCGGCGAGACCGGCTTCGCCATCGTCGAATTCGTGGTTGCCGACGGTCATGGCGTCGACCTTGAAGAGGTTCGTGAATTCCGCTTCGACCGAACCCTTGTAGGTGGTGTAGAAGAGCGAGCCCTGGAAATTGTCGCCGGCGTCGAGAAGGATTACGTTCTGCCCGGCAAGCTTCTTGCGTTCCTGGTCGATGGCCGTCTTCAGCCGCGCGGCGCCGCCGACGCAGGCGCCCTTGGCGTCGTCCTCGGGCGAGCACGTGGCCTCGAACTTGTTGATCGGCTCGATGCGGCTGTGCCAGTCATTGAAATGCAGGATGGTCAGCGTGTAGTCAGCCAAGGCCGCCGGCGCGGAGAAAGAGAGCGCCGTTGCCGAAAGCGCGAGCGAAAGGGCGGTTTTCTTCATTGCGGGTCCTCCCGGCCGTTCCGTCATGCACTGAAAGCCGTGCGTGACAGGTTCTATTTCGAATAATCCCGTTCGTCGGCGATCACCTTGCCGTCATTGGGCAGCGTGCCCGCTTCGGCACGCATGACGCTGCCGGAAAGCTTGGTGACCTCGCGCAGGGTCGCTTCGATGGCCTTTTCGTCGAGCAGGGCGCCGGAGGCGGCTTCGACGTGCAGCGTCATCGCGTCCATTTCGCCGTCGCGCGTCACCACGAGCCGTGCCCTGGCGATGCCGGGATGATGCCTGACCACCTCGGCGATCTGCTTCGGGTCGACGAACATGCCCTTGACCTTGGTGCGCTGGTCGGCGCGGCCCATCCAGCCCCTGATGCGCCGGTTGGTGCGGCCACAGGGGGAGGTGCCGGGCAGGATCGCGGAAAGATCGCCGGTGCCGAGCCGGACCAGCGGATAGGCGGCATTGAAGGTCGTGACGACCACCTCGCCCACCTCACCGTCCGGCACGGGCTCGCCCGTACCCGGCCGCACGATCTCGACGATCAGGTGCTCGTTCAGGATCATTCCGGGATAGGGCTCGCCGTCTTCGGAGGCGCTTTCATAAGCGATCACGCCTGCTTCGGCGGTGGCGTAGCATTGCAGTACGTTGACGCCACGCGAAGCATATTCGGCGCGCAGCGAGGGATAGAGCGCTCCCGCCGAGACGAGGCCGCGGCGGAACGAGGAGAGGTCCTTGCCCATCTCGGCGGCGCGGTCGAGCATGATTTTCAGGAAGTCCGGCGTGCCGCAATAGATGCCGGGGCGGAGCACGGAAGCCGCCTCGACCTGCATTTCCGTGTTGCCGGTACCCGCCGCGAATACGCTGCAGCCCAGGGCGCGAGCACCGGCGTCGAGCATGAAGCCGCCCGGCGTCATGTGGTAGGCGAAGGCGTTATGGAGGATATCGCCGCGTCTTGCCCCGGCGGCGAAGAAGGCGCGCGCGCCTTCGGACGGGTCGTCGCCGAGCCCGCCTGGTTCCCAGATCGGGCCGGGCGAAAGGTGGATGCGGTTGCCGGCGAGCGCCGAGGGATCGGCAAAGCCCCCGAACGGCGGCTCGTTCGCCTGCATCTCCATCAGTTCGGCCTTGCGCAGCACCGGCAGGCGGGCCAGCGCGTCGCGGCTGGTCACCGCGTCCGGATCGACGCCGTCCAGCCATCGCCGCAGACCGGGCGCGGCGGCCATCGCCCGGCGCAGGAAGGCCGGAAGGCGTGCGAACTGCTCCGCCTCGCGCTCGGCCGGATCACGCGTTTCCAGACGATCGAAACATGCGCCCATGCGCTCCTCCCGAGGAGCGTTATGGCAAGAGCGGCCGGACGCCGCAAGCGCCAAGGGCGCGGAACGGCGTAGCTTCCTAGGAGTGGCGGGTCAGGACGAACTGGGTGCCGTTGCCCAAGGTGCAGTTCATCCTGTCCGGCGTCGCCAGGAGACAGGCGGCCGCAGTCTGCTGCTGGGTTTTCACCGAGTAGAAGCTGAGATCGATCGTGTTCTGGTCACGGAACTTGTAGGTGCCCTGGGTGAGAGTCTCGCCGGTCTGGACCGAACGCGACTGGAAGTTGCCGCCATGGAGCGAGGAGATGGCGACGCCATCGCTGCCGATCCATTCGCCGTCGACCGGCGAGGTGGGCACGTCAATCCGCGCGGGCCGGTCGGGGGCGGACTGGCAACCGGCAATTGCGGCCGCCACAATGATTGCCGCGGCGGAAGCCGCGATGCGCGCATTCATCATCCGATATCCTCTCCTCGAAACGACATTCGCCTGAAACATGGGTGAAAGCAAGACGTTGCCCGCCGGCAGCGGCTTGAACGCCTCATCGCACCAGAACGTTCCGGAATTGCCACGGGTCGCTCCGATCGATGTCCTCCTGGAAGAGGCCCGGCCGGCCTTCGAGCGGCGTCCAGTCGGTATAGTAGCCCTTGACGGGGCCGAGATAGGGAAGCTGGACTTCCCAGCAGCGGCGGAAATCCATCTCGTCGGCCTCGACGATGCCGGCTTCCGGGTTTTCCAGCGCCCAGACCATGCCCGCCAACACCGCTGAGCTGACCTGCAGGCCAGTCGCGTTCTGATAGGGCGCAAGCTCCCGCGTCTCCTCGAGAGAGAGCTGCGAACCGTACCAATAGGCGTTCCTGCCATGCCCGTAGAGCAGCACGCCGAGCTCGTCGATGCCGTCGACCAGCTCGTTCTCGTCGAGCACGTGCTGAACGGGCTGCGGCTTTCCGGCCGCGCCGAACATCTCATGCAGAGAAAGAACGGCGTCGTTGGAAGGGTGATAGGCATAGTGGCAAGTCGGGCGGTATTGGACGCTGCCGTTTGCGCCATGGACGGTGAAGAAGTCGGCAATCGAGATGGACTCGTTGTGGGTGACGAGGAAACCGTACTGGGCGCCCGGCGTCGGGCACCAGCTACGCACGCGCGTATTGGCGCCGGGCTGCTCGAGGAATATCGCCACGCTGTCGCCGCCGGCTATCTTACGCGCATTGTCCGGCATCCATTTCTCGTGCGTGCCCCAGCCGAGCTCCGCCGGCTGCAAGCCTTCCGCGACGAACCCTTCCACCGACCAGCTGTTCCAGAAGACGTCCATCGGCTTCGGCTTTTTGGTGCGCTGCGTATCGCGCTCGGCAATGTGGATGCCCTTGACGCCGGCCGCCTGCATCAGCCTTGCCCAGCCCTCGCGGTCATGCTGGCCGGGCTCGTCGAAGCGCATGCCGAGGTCGCTCGCGAGGTCGACCAGCGCTTGTTTGACGAACCATGAGACCATGCCCGGATTGGCGCCGCAGCAGGAGATGGCGGTCGTGCCGCCGGGATTTCTCTTCTTTTCGTCGCGCACCGTGCGCCTGAGCGCGTAGTTGGTGCGGTGCTCGTTGCCGCCCTTGTTGTCGAAGTAGAATCCGAGCCAGGGCTCCACCACAGTGTCGATATAGGGCACGCCGAGCTCGCGGCAGAGCTTCATCAGGTCGAGCGAGGACGTGTCGACCGAAAGGTTCACGCAAAAACCGCGGCCGGAGCCATTGGTGAGGAGCGGGGTCAGCAGCTCGCGGTAGTTCTCTCTTGTCACCGCCTCCTGGCGGAACGCGATGCCGCGCTCGTCGAGCAGCTTCCTGTCGGTGTCGCGCGGGTCGATGACGACCATCCGCGACTTGTCGAATTTGAAATGCCGTTCGATCAGCGGCAGGGTACCGCGCCCGATCGAGCCGAAGCCGATCATGATGACGGGGCCGGTGATCTCGCCGTAAACGGGCCATTTCGCATTCGCCATTTAGGAACTCTCCTGAATTGGTGGTACGGAAGGTCTCGCTGGTTGCTAACCCGGATGGGCGCCACAATAAAGGGGCGGC
>JBQCFH010000173.1:0-4796 GCA_051959385.1 Rhizobiaceae bacterium
CGACGGCAAACGCATCGACCACGGCTCGTTCGTGGCGCGCGCGGTGCGCGACGGGATCATCGACCCGGAATGGTCGATCCAGATCGGCGTCCGCACCCATGCTCCGGACGATTTCGGCATCCGCATCCTCTACGGTTACGAACTGGAGGAAATGAGGATCGACGATATCGTCTATGCGATCCGCGAGCGGACCGCCGGCCGCAAGACCTACGTTACCTTCGACATCGACTGCCTCGACCCGGCCTTCGCGCCGGGTACCGGCACGCCGGTCGCAGGCGGTCCCTCTTCCGCGAAGATGCTGTCGGTGCTGCGCGGTCTCGCCGATCTCGACATCGCCGGCGCCGATGTGATGGAGGTGGCGCCCGCCTACGATCACGCCGATATCACGGCCATCGCCGGCGCGTCCGTGGCGATGCACTATCTCGGCCTTCTCGCGGAGCGGAAAATCAGGAGCGCTGCCAGCCAAAGCTGAGCGGCGGATATGCGGCGCTGCAAATTCCGGGATGGCCGGAGGTGGCAGGAGTAAGCGCTGTGCCGCTTGACCATGGCGGGCGAGCGTTCAAGTCTGGGTGGTCAACCCAGCGCCATCGAGGAGAATTCACCGTGCTGGAAGCCAGGCCCGATCACCGTGGTCTCGCACGCGCACTGCAGCACCGGATCCTTCACGGACCGGGGGAAACGTCGCCTGCCCTGCGCCAGGATGTCTATAGCCGGGCCCGAGGAAACTCGCCGATCGATCCGCCTTACGACGATCTTGCCCGGCAGATCGGGCAATCGGCTTCGGCCGTAACCGACGACCAGGTCGACCGCGTGCTGCATGCCGCCGGGAGCGAGAAGGCTGCCTTCGAGATCGTAATCACGGCGGCCGCGGCCGCCGGCCTGTTGCGCTTTGAAAGTGCCATGAAGGTGCTGGAGGAGGCCCTGGATGCGTCTGCCCGAGATTGACCGGGGCGATGGCCTCGCCAATCGCCTGCTCATCGGGTTCATTTCGCTTATATCCGGGATGCGGCTGCCCGATGCGGCTCGCGTCGCCTTCTATCACAGGGATTTCGGCCGTCCGCTGGGCGCCTGGACGCAGGCGGCCATGCGCGGCCCGAGTAAATGGAGCGTCGGCGAGCGGGAACTGATGGCCGCCATGGTCGCCAAGTGGAACGCCTGTCCCTTTTGCATAGGCGCGCACGGAGCCGTTGCCGCCAAGGTATTGGACAGGACGACGGTCGATGCGACGCTCGACGCCTTCGAGACCTCGGCCCCTTCGGGCCGGCTCAAGGCGATGCTGTCATTCCTCCAGAAGATGACGCTCTATCCCGATGCGTTGACAGCCGATGACGCGCGGGCCGCATTGCGCGCCGGTGTCGAACCCGACGCTCTGGAGGACGCCATCGCCGTCGGCGCCCTGTTCAACATCATCACGCGCTATGCCGAGGCCCTGGATTTCGCCATGCCCACGGCCGATGAGTTCGCACGGGCGGCCGACATGCTTCTCAAACGAGGCTATGCCTCCTGATTGCATCGGCCCGGCTTCTGCCCTATGTGCTGTCTCCATTCGAGCGAGCGCCCCCGATAAGCGAACGACAGCCATGGCAGCGAAAATCTTCATCGATGGCGAACACGGCACCACCGGCCTGCAGATCCGGGCGCGGCTTGCCGGCCGCCGCGATCTCGACATCCTGTCGATCCCGGAAGAGCACCGCAAGGACAGCGCCGCGCGCGCGGATTTCCTGCGCCAGGCCGATATCGCGATCCTGTGCCTGCCGGATGCGGCGGCGCGCGAGGCCGTGGCGCTGCTCGACGGCAACAATTCGACACGCGTGATCGATACGTCGACCGCGCATCGGGTCCATCCGGACTGGGCCTATGGTTTCGCCGAGATGGCCGAGGGCCAGCCGGAGCGCATTGCCAATGCGCGGCTGGTCGCCAATCCCGGCTGCTATCCGACGGGCGCCATCTCGCTGATCCGGCCGCTGGTCGAAGCCGGCGTGCTGCCTTCCGATTATCCGGTCACCGTCAATGCCGTTTCCGGCTATACCGGCGGCGGCAAGCAGCTCATCGCGCAGATGGAGGACGATGATAACCCGGACCATATCGCCGCTCCGCATTTCCTTTACGGGTTGACGCTCCAGCACAAGCATGTGCCGGAAATGAAGGTGCACGGCCTGCTCGACCGCAAGCCGATCTTCGCACCGAGCGTCGGCCGCTTCGCGCAGGGCATGATCGTGCAGGTGCCGCTCCACCTGGCCGACCTCAACGGCACGCCTTCGATGGAAGACGTCCACGGCGTGCTGGCCGCGCATTATGCCGGCCAGGATATCGTGGAGGTCGTGCCGCTCGAGGCGAGCGCGAAGCTCGCCCGGCTCGATCCGACCGAGCTCAACGGCACCGACCGCATGCGGCTCTACGTCTTCGGGACTGAGGGCCAAGGGCAGGTCAATCTGGTCGCCTTGCTCGACAATCTCGGCAAGGGCGCGTCCGGTGCGGCTGTCCAGAACATGGAACTGATGCTCGGGCGCACCCGGCATTGAAAGTGCGTCCTTCGAGGCTCGCTTCGCTCGCACCTCAGGATGAGGAAGGCTGGTGCCCTCCTCCTTAAAGACGCTGAAGCAGGGCGAGTCCGCGAGCGCCATCCGCGCTGACCATCCTCATCCTGAGGTGCTCCGCGAAGCGGAGCCTCGAAGGACGCACCCGACATTTCAGGCGGCGGCAGGGCTCTCCACGGGATAGGCACCCTTCGTGCCGCGCCAATGCGCAGTGGCGAAGCCGAGCACGACGAGCGCCATCGCCTGATGCGCCAGCCCGAGATCGATCGGCACCTGCATCAGAAGCGTCGTGATGCCGATCGCCGCCTGCAGGGTAACCAGCAGGAACAGCAGCGACGCGCGGCGCGCATGCGTCGTCTTCGGCGCGCGCCACAAGGCGAACATCATCTGCGCCAGCGCCACGGTCCAGACCAGGTAGGCGCCGCAGCGATGGACGAACTGCACGGTTTTCGGATTCTCGAAGAAATTGCGCCAGGCTGGCTCGAGGATGAGGAGGCCGTCGGGCACGATCCTGCCGTCCATCAGCGGCCAGGTATTGTAGGAGAAGCCGGCATCCGTGCCGGCCACCAGCGCTCCGAGATAGATCTGGAAGAGCACCAGCGCCACCGTCCAGCCGGCGAAGACCTGCAGCGAGCGCGTCGCCGGTCTCTCGCTGTGCGGCGCAAGCCCGCGAGCCACGGCCAGCGTGGCGATGAAGATGAGGCAGGCCGTGGTGAGATGGATCGCCAGGCGGTACTGGCTGACATCGGTGCGGCCGACGAGGCCCGAGGCCACCATCCACCAGCCGATCGCCCCCTGCAGCCCGCCGAGCGCCAATATGCCGACAAGCTTCGGCTTGAGCCGCCGCTCGATGCAGCCCGCCGCCCATAGCAGAATGAGCGGGATGGCGAAGATGAAGCCGACGCTGCGCGCGATCAGCCGGTGCGTCCATTCCCACCAGAAGATGCGCTTGAACCCCGCAAGGTCCATGTCGCGGTTCAGCACCTTGTATTCCGGTATCTGCTTGTACTTGGCGAATTCCTCCTGCCACTCGGCATCGTTGAGCGGCGGGATGACGCCGTGAATGGGCTGCCATTCGGTGATGGAGAGGCCGGAATTGGTGAGCCGCGTCGCGCCACCGACGAGAAAGAGGCAGAAGAGAACGGTTGCGACGACATAAAGCCACGTCCGCACCAGCGCCCGGTTGCGGGCGACCCTGCCGACCGTGCGGCGCGTTGAATGGGCTGTCATGTCGATCGACGCTGCTGTCATGGCCTGGACGTACGGGAATTGCCGGGAACGGCAAGGGCATAGCACCAAGCGCCGGCAAAGCGGAGGTTGGCGAACGCGACATGCCGTCGCGCAAGGCCACGCGCGTTGCGCGGCCGTCGCGCAAGGCCTATGAGGGCGCCGAAGGAGACCCCATGCCTAAAGGCCTGAAGAGACTGATCGGATCGTTCCTGATCGTGATCCTGGTGATCGTCTACGCGATCGCCGCGATGGTTGTCGCCGAGGCGAAGCTCGCCCAGTCGAGCGCACTTGTCCATTTCACCTATTTCCTGCTCTCCGGCCTGCTCTGGGTCCTGCCGGCGATGCTCATCGTCAAATGGATGTACGGCTCGCCGAAGAAGCGATCCTGACAGCGCCTTTCCTCGCCCCAACGGGGAGAGGATAGGGAGCCCCGCGAGGCGGAGCCGAGCGCCGGGCGAACTTGGTGAGGGGGTGCGACACCTGCCGTGCCCCCTCACCCGGTCGCTTCGCGAACCACCCTCTCCCCGTCGGGGAGAGGAGGCCACTGCGCCGCGCCCCCTACTCGATATCCTCGACCGCCTGTCCTGCCCCGCCTTCGATCCGCTGGGCGAGAGAGGCCTTCATGAAGCCGTCTAGGTCGCCGTCGAGCACGTCGGAGGGGCTGGTGCTCTCGACCCCTGTGCGCAAATCCTTCACGAGCTGATAGGGCTGCAGCACGTAGGAACGGATCTGGTGGCCCCAGCCGATGTCGGTCTTCGAGGCCTCGGTCGCGCTGGCCGCCTCCTCGCGCCGCTTCAATTCCTCCTCGTAGAGGCGCGAGCGCAGCATCTCCCAAGCCGTCGCGCGGTTCTTGTGCTGCGAGCGTTCGGCCTGGCAGGCGACCGCTATGCCGGTCGGGATATGGGTGATGCGGACGGCCGAGTCCGTCGTGTTGACGTGCTGGCCTCCGGCTCCCGACGAACGATAGGTGTCGATCCGCACGTCGGATTCCGGGATGTCGATCTCGATCGTGTCGTCGACGACCGGATA
>JBQCFH010000174.1:0-2070 GCA_051959385.1 Rhizobiaceae bacterium
CCTCCGCTGGCATGATGCTGGCGTGCGCAACACGCTCGGCATGCCGAAAGCGGCCGACGTGGAGGTCTTTGCCGAGATACGTAAGCGCAAGGACAATTTTTGAATAAACCCGTGAGGCCGGGCTGCACAGGCAATTGCTCGAAAACATGTCGTCGAACTCCCGGTCCTTCGCGCCCCCCTCTGTCCTGCCGGACATCTCCCCCGCAAGGGGGGAGATCAGCCGTCGTCGTCGCTTTCGCCAATCTCCAACTTTGCAGAATGGACGCCGAGCCTTGCGGCCGGCCCAATCTCCCCCCTTGCGGGGGAGATGTCCGGCAGGACAGAGGGGGACGCGAAGGACCGGGAGTTCGAGACATGTTTTCGAGCAATTGCCTGTGCAGCCCGGCCTCACGGGTTTATTCAAAAATTGTCCTTGCGCCTGCGTATCTCGGCAAAAACCTCCACGTCGGCCGCCTTCGGCATGCCGAGCGTGTTGCGCACGCCGGCATCGTGCCAGCGCAGGAACGGATTGGTCTCCAGCTCCCGCTCGATCGTCGTCGGCAGCGTCGGCTTGCCGACCGCCCGAAGCTGCCGGATCTCCTCGGCGCGCGCGGCGAGCGCGCTGTTCTCCGGGTCGACCGTGAGCGCGAAGCGGGCGTTCGCCTCGGTATATTCGTGCCCGCAATAGACGCGCGTCGTGCCCGGCAGCGCCGCGAGTTTCTTCAGCGAGGCAAACATGGTCTCCGGCGGGCATTCGAACAGTCTTCCGCAGCCGAGCGCGAAAAGCGTGTCGGCAGTGAAGACGACGCCGCTTTGCGGGAAATAGTAGCTGATATGCCCGGCCGTGTGCCCCGGCGTGTCGATCACATGCACGGGCTCTCCGCCGAAATGCAGCGTGTCACCGCCGGCGACCTGCCTGTCGATGCCGGGGATCTTCGCCGCCTCCGCCTTCGGCCCGATGATCGTCAGCCCGAACTTTTCCTTCAGCGCCAGATTGGCCTGGACGTGGTCGGTGTGGTGGTGCGTCGTCAGGATGGTGCTCGGCCTCCAGCTCGTGCGCTCGATCGCTTTCAGGATCGGCCCTTCCTCCGGCGCGTCGATCAGGGCGGTCTCGCCGCTCTCCCGGTCGTGGATCAGAACGCCGAAATTGTCGCTCAGGCACATGAACTGCTCGATCTCGATCGCCATCGAAGTCTCCTTTCGTCGGCAAAGACATAGAGGGCATAAGCCGCGCTGTCACCTGCGGCTTCGATGGCCAATCTTGCCGTTCCGGGCGGCCGCCGCTACCGTCCCGGCCCATGCATACCGATATCGTCGACCTGCGCTCCTTTTACGCCTCGATGCTCGGCCGGCTGGCCGAGCGCTCGATAGCCATGGCGCTGGCCTCCGTCTGGGCGACGCTCGGCAATGAGCGGCTGCTCGGCCTCGGCTACGCCGTGCCCTGGCTGGAACGCTTCGGCGCTGATGCCGAGCGCGTCTTCGCCTTCATGCCGGCGGCTCAAGGCGCGGTGAACTGGCCGCCGACGGGACCGTCCGCCACCGCGCTTGTCTTCGACGAGGACCTGCCGCTCGTCGATTCCTCGATCGACCGCGTGCTGATGGTCCATTCGCTCGAACATGCCGAGAATCCGCGCGAGACGCTGATGGAGGTGTGGCGCGTGCTGGCGCCGGGCGGCCGGCTCGTGATCGTCGTGCCCAACCGCCGCGGCGTCTGGGCGCGCTTCGAGCACACGCCCTTCGGCACCGGCCGTCCCTATTCGCGCGGCCAGCTGACGGCGCTGCTGCGCGAGACCAATTTCACGCCCGGCTCGTTCGCCGAAGCGCTGTTCTTCCCGCCGAGCGTCCATCGCTCGACGCTGCGGCTCTACCAGCTCTTCGAGCGTGCCGGCAGGCGCTTCGGACCGATGTTCGCCGGCGTCATCGTAGTGGAAGCGCAAAAGCGCCTCTATCAGGGCCTGCCCGTCGCCGCCCGCGCCTCGCGCCGTGTCTTCGTGCCGGTCCTGACCCCGCAGGGCGCCGGCCGGCTGCGGCCGATCGGGCGCACCGGGAAACCGTGACGGGCTGACGCCGCCGTCTTTCGTAACCATATCC
>JBQCFH010000175.1:0-5681 GCA_051959385.1 Rhizobiaceae bacterium
ATCCACCTGCAGACGATCAGCGTGCAGGGGCAGCTCGGCCTCAATGCCGCCGCCACCGGGACCTCGATGACGCTGAACTCCGTCGGGTGACGCCGGTAGTGCGGGCGGCGGCCGGCCAGCCGCCATATTCGGAAATGCGCCGCCGGCGTGCTATGATTCGGCCGCGGCGCGGGTTTGCAATTCGTTCATCATGACCCGCCAGTCTGGACACTTTCCCCGCGGAAAGGGCAAAGGAGACGGGTTATGCTTTCCTTGACCGTGCTGGCGCGCCGCCTGGCAATTGCGGCCGTATGTGCCACTGCGACGATTTCGGCCCGGCCGGCCACGGCGGACGATCCGCTGGCGAAGGTGGCGTTCGGCGCCGAGAAGCTGCCGGCGGCGGGACCGGCGCGCTCCATCGGCTTCTACTCCAAGGGTTGTTTCGAGGGCGGCGTCGGCCTGCCGCTCGAAGGCCCGCACTGGGAAGTGATGCGCCCCTCGCGCAACCGGCGCTGGGGCCATCCTGCCCTGATCCGGGTGCTGGAGCGGCTGGCACGCGACGGGACAAAGGTCGGCTGGAACGGCCTCCTCGTCGGCGACATATCGCAGCCGCGCGGCGGACCGATGACCACGGGACACGCCTCCCACCAGATCGGGCTCGACGCCGACATCTGGTTCATGCCGATGCCGGTGGGCGGCTTGACCATGCGCCAGCGCGAGACGGTCAGCGCCGTTTCCGTGTTGAAGCCGAACTCTCTCCATGTCGACGACCGCCGCTGGACGCCCGCCTATGAAGGCATCCTCAAGACGGCGGCAAGCTACCCCGAGGTCGAGCGCATCCTGGTGCACCCGGGCGTGAAGGAGAAGCTCTGCGAGACGGTGAAGGGAGACCGCAGCTGGCTCAAAAAGATCCGTCCCTTCTGGGGCCATGACGATCATTTCCATATCCGCATCGGCTGCCAGCCCGGCTCGACGGAATGCAAGGAGCAGTGGCAGCCGAAGGACGAAGGATGCGGCAAGTCGCTTGCCTGGTGGTTTACCGACGAGCCGTGGAAGCCGGCGAAGAACCCGGAGCCCAAGGCCCGCGATGTCATGCGGCTGTCGGCGCTGCCGAAAGCCTGCCTCAGCGTGCTCTCCGCCCCGGCTGCCCCTGACGCGGCTGTGGCCGTTTCCGCCCCCGCGGAGGAGGAAGGCGGCGCCATGCCGGTCAATGCTTTCGCCCCCACCCCTCCGGCAGAAGTACCGCTGCCGCAAGCCCGGCCCGTTCACGGCCAATAGGACACAGGCGGAACGGAATTCCGCTCGTGCGGCTGCCGGGCACTTTTCTTGCGCCATGCCTGGTTCTATAGGGTGCAACTCGCTCTAGCGCGCCTGGGCGTTGAACCTTCGCCGCCGATGAACCATTACCCAGGCGCGTCCCGGGGCGGATGACGCGACTACCGCAGGAACAGATCCATCATGCAGCCAACCGACAGCGACGACGGCGTGCTGAAGTTTCCGATTCTGATCGGGGACATCGGCGGCACCAACGCGCGCTTCGCCATCCTGGTCGACAGCTATGCCGAACCCAAGGAATTCCCGACTGTCCAGACGGCCGATTTTCCCAACATCGACGATGCGATCCAGACGGCGATCCTCGACCATACGTCCATCCTGCCGCGCTCGGCGGTCCTGGCGGTCGCCGGTCCGGTCGAAGGCGACGAGATCGCACTGACGAATTGCGCCTGGGTCGTGCGGCCGAAGGAGATGGCGGCAGAGCTCGGCCTCGAAGACATCGTCGTGCTCAACGATTTCGAGGCGCAGGCGCTGTCGGTTGTGGCGCTCGGCGAAGACCAGATGGAAAAAATCGGCAGCGGCATCTCCGAGGGCGATGCCAGCCGCGTCATCCTCGGGCCCGGCACCGGCCTCGGCGTCGCCGGCCTCATCCATGCCTGCCATCGCTGGATTCCTGTCCCGGGCGAAGGCGGCCATATGGATATCGGCCCGCGCACGCCGCGCGATTTCGAGGTGTTTCCGCATCTGGAAAGGATCGCTGGGCGGATATCGGGAGAGCAGCTCCTGTGCGGACGCGGCCTCGTCAACATCTACCGCGCCATCGCCAAGGCCGACGGAAAGACGCCCGCGCTGGCGACGCCGGCCGAGATCACCGCCGCAGGCCTTGAAAAGTCGGATCCGATCGCGGCGGAGGCGATTTCCATGTTCGTCACCTGCCTCGGCCGCACCGCGGGCGATCTGGCGCTGGTCTTCATGAGCCGAGGCGGCGTCTATCTCACCGGCGGCATCGCGCAGAAGATCGTGCCGGCGCTGAAAACCGGCGCTTTCCGCAGCGCCTTCGAGGACAAAGCGCCGCATAGCGAGTTGCTGCGGGCCATGCCGGTTTATGTCATCACCAATCCGCGCGGCGCCGTCTCGGGCCTCGCCGCCTATGCGCGCACGCCGGCGCGCTTCGGCGTCGCGACGCATGGCCGCCGCTGGAAATCCAGGTAGGGCGGCGCGTTCGGGGCGGCAATTCCAACCATGGCCATAGGCAAGGCGCTGCGACAGCGCTATTGAGGCGCGGACGGAAGTTCGGAAGGAAGCGGACCTGGCAAAGGCAGCGAAAAGACGAAAGCGTGCGCCCGCCGCGCCCGGCGAGGTCATCACCGTCATCCGCCGCATCCTGGCGGAGAACGGGCGCGACTATGCCGGCACCTACGCTACGACGGTCGTATGCCTGCTCGCCGTGGCCGCTTCGACCGGCTTCAGCGCATGGATCATGCGCGACGTCGTCGACAAGGTCTTCTACAAGCAGCAGTACCAGCTGCTCGGGCTGATCTGCGGCGGCATCATGCTGGCCTTCGCGATCCGCGGGGTGGCGAGCTACCTGCAGGCCGTCCTGCTCGCCAAGATCGGAAACAATCTCGTCGCGCGCTACCAGCAGCGCATGTTCGACCATCTGATGCGGCTCGGCGTCAGCTATTTCACCGCGACACGCTCGGGGCAGCTTGCGGCGCGCATCAACCAGAACGTCGCGGGCGTGCGCGATCTTCTCAGCCTGACCTTGACCTCCGTCGCCCGCGATGCCGTATCCGTCATCGGCCTTGCCGGCGTGATGATATTCCAGGACCCGCTGCTCTCGGCCATCGCGCTTTGCATCGCGCCGCCGCTGATCTTCGCGATCAACTACCTCATGCGCCGGCTGCGGCGGGTGACCCGCGAGGCGGTGGAATACAATTCCCGCCTCATCGGCGCCATGCAGGAGGCGACGCAGGGCATCGCCATCGTCAAGGCGTTCACGATGGAGGAGCAGCTCTCGGCCAAGCTCGGAGTGCTGATCGAAGAGGCCGAGAAGCGCTCCAACAAGATCGCCCGCGTCTCCGAACGCATGTCGCCGATCTCGGAGGTGCTTGCCGGCTTCGCCATCGCCGGCGTGATCGGCTATGCGGGCTACCGCGCCGCTTACCAGGGCGTGCCGCCGGGCTCCGTCTTCGCTTTCATCACGGCGCTGCTCCTCGCCTACGATCCTGCGCGCCGGCTGGCGAAGGTGCAGGTCGGCCTCGAGAAGGCGCTCGTCAACGCCCGCATGATCTATGAGATCCTGGATATCGATCCGCACCAGCGCGACGCGGAGAACGCCAGGGACCTGGTCGTGACCGACGCCGAGGTGCGTTTCCGCGACGTGAGCTTCTCCTATGCGGAGAAGATGCCGGTTCTGAGCAAGGTGAGCTTCACGGCTGAGGCCGGCAAGATGACGGCGCTGGTCGGCGCCTCGGGCGCGGGCAAGTCGACGCTCGTGGCGCTTCTGGAACGTTTCTACGACGTCGATGCCGGCGCCATCGAGATCGACGGCCAGGACATTTCGAAAGTGACCAAGCGGTCGCTCCGCCGGTCGCTCGGCTATGTCTCGCAGCAGCCTTACCTGTTCGAAGGCACGATCCGCGACAACATCCGCTACGGGCGGCCGGACGCCACGGACGAGGAGATCGAGGCGGCGGCGAAGCTGGCCCATGCCGACGAATTCATACGCCAGCAGGAGCACGGCTATGAAACGCTGGTCGGCGAAAACGGCGTGACGCTTTCCGGCGGCCAGCGCCAGCGCCTCTCGATCGCGCGCGCCATCGTGCGCAACGCGCCGATCCTGGTGCTCGACGAGGCGACCTCCGCGCTCGACAACGAATCCGAGCTGCGCGTGCAGCAGGCGCTCAACACGGTCATGAAGGGCCGCACCACGATCGTCATCGCGCACCGGCTTTCGACCGTCATCGACGCCGACACGATCGTCGTGCTCGAGGAAGGCCGTGTCGTCGAGCAGGGCTCGCACCAGGCGCTCCTGGCGAAGGCGGACGGCGTCTATTCGCGCTTCTACCGCGCGCGCAACGACAAGGGCCTGCAGCTCGTCGACGACACGGGCGACGGCTTGCCGGCGCCGCCGCCATCGCAGAAAAAACTTGCCGGAGGGGCAGTATGACGGGCGAAATGGGCCTGGTCGTGGTCGGCGCGGCGGGCCGCATGGGGCAGACGCTGATCCGCACCGTGCATTCGATGGAAGGCGCCCGCGTGGCCGGCGCGATCGAGCGGGCCGGCTCGCCCTTTCTCGGCAAGGACGCCGGTGAGACTGCAGGCGTCGGTCATCTGGGCGTGCCGATCACCGACGATCCGCTGCCCGCCTTCGCCAGGGCGGACGGCGTGCTCGACTTCAGCGCCCCCGCCGCAAGCGTCGAATTCGCCGGCTATGCCGCGCAGGCGCGCATCGTCCACATCATCGGAACGACCGGGTGCAGCGCCGAGGACGACGCGAAGATCGCCGCTGCGGCGCGCCACGCCACGATCGTCAAGTCGGGCAATATGAGCCTCGGCGTCAATCTTCTGGCCGTGCTGGTGCGCGAAGCGGCGGCGGCGCTTGGCGCGGACGATTTCGATATCGAGATCCTCGAGATGCATCACCGCAACAAGGTCGACGCGCCTTCCGGCACGGCGCTGCTGCTCGGCGAGGCGGCGGCGAAGGGCCGGGATGTCGCGCTTCGCGAGGCGAGCGTCAGGGTGCGCGACGGCCACACCGGCGCGCGCCGGGCGGGCACGATCGGCTTCGCCACGCTGCGCGGCGGCTCGGTCGTCGGCGAGCATTCCGTCATCCTGGCGGGGACCGGCGAGCGGGTCGTGCTTTCCCATCAGGCCGAGGATCGCAGCATCTTCGCGCGCGGCGCGGTCAAGGCGGCGCTGTGGGCGCGCGGCCGCAAGCCGGGGCTTTATTCCATGCTCGACGTGCTCGGTTTCTCCGGGCGCTAGAGCGAGTTGCATCCAAATGGAATCAATTCTGTTTCTCGGGCGGCGAGGCGATCCGGCAGGAGAGACGCGAGGTCGATGTGGTGCATCGGCCGAAGCGGCTCGACGAACCGGGCGCCCGCCGCCCGGAAACCCGAAGGGCCGGGCGCTTTCGGGCCAAACCCTTCGGGCTTCGTCTTGGCCGTACGCCCGGTACGACCGCGCCGAAGCCCTTGACCTTGGCCCGAAATCGCTCCGGCAGAATGGTTCCATTTGAATGCAACTCGCTCTAGGTTCGCGGCTGAAGGGAGCTGGACGATGAACGGCACGTTCCGGGCTGGTATGGGCGGCTGGACCTTCGAGCCGTGGGAAGGGACGTTCTATCCGGACGACCTGCCGAAGAAGCAGCAATTGCATCATGCATCGCGGCGCGTACCGACGATCGAGGTGAACGGCACCTA
>JBQCFH010000176.1:0-6265 GCA_051959385.1 Rhizobiaceae bacterium
GCCTATGCGCTGTGGAACCTCGAGGATCGCGGCCCGATGGTCATCGATCCGGGCGTCAAGGTCTATCAGGGCATGATCGTCGGCATCCATACGCGCGACAACGACCTCGAGGTCAACGTGCTGAAAGGCAAGAAGCTGACCAACATCCGCGCCGCCGGCAAGGACGAGGCGGTGAAGCTGACGCCGCCGGTGCGCATGACCCTGGAGCGCGCGCTCGCCTGGATCCAGGACGACGAGCTGGTCGAGGTGACGCCGAAATCGATCCGGCTGCGCAAATTCCATCTCGACCCGAACGAGCGCAAGCGCTCGGAAAGGGCGCGGGCGCTCGGCGCGGCCTGAGGGAGCCGGTCCGATGGCGGGAACCGGCGATCGCATCCGCATCCGCTCGGTCGAGCTGCTTTCCGACGGCTGGACGAAGCTGAAGAAAATCGTCCTCGACTATCGTCGCCGCGATGGCGTGTTGGAGACGCACACTCGCGAGGTCTATGAGCGCGGCGAGGCGGCCACCGTACTGCCTTACGACCCCGCTCGCGGCACGGTGCTTCTGGTCCGGCAATTCCGCCTGCCGGTCTATCTGACCAGCGAGGCGGACGACATGCTGGAAACCTGCGCCGGCGTTCTCGACGGCGACGAGGATGCCGAAACCTGCATCCGCCGGGAGGCGGAGGAGGAGATGGGCTGCCGGCTTCGCGACCTGAAGCGCCTCTGCGAGGCTTATACGATCCCCGGCTGCGTCACCGAGAAGGTCACCTTCTTCACCGCCCGCTACTCGCCCGCGGACAGGATTTCGGCCGGCGGCGGCCACCCGCATGAGGGCGAGGACATCGAGGTGGTCGAGATGAGCCTGGACGACGCCTTCGCCGCCACGCGCGACGGCCGCATTGCCGACGCCAAGACCATCATCCTGGTGCAGGCGCTGATGCTGGAACAGGCCGGCGGCCGCGCGGAGGACTGACAGGCGGCGCTTCATCCGGCAAAATCTCCGGCCGGCCCACGAGTTGCGGGCGCAAGCGACATTCCGGAGGCGCCATGCCCAGCCAAACCTACGCGCTCTTCGCCGATGCGATCCGCCGCCGCAAGCAGGTGCTCTGCATGTATGACGGCTATGCGCGGGCGCTCTGTCCGATCATCCTCGGCCATTCCCGCCGTGAGGAGAAGGCGCTGACGTTCCAGTTCGCCGGCGACAGTGATTCCGGCCTGCCGCGTGGCGGCCAATGGCGCTGCCTGGTCCTGTCCAAAGTCAGGCAGGCCGAACTTCGCGACGGTGCCTGGTTCGCCGGCCGGAAGCATACCCAACCGCAGGGCTGCGTCGAAGAGGTCGATCTGGACGCCAATCCGGAGAGTCCGTACGGGAAGGCGGCGAGCACCTGACGATCCGACCCTTGCGTGGTTGATTGGCCGACGCTAGGTTATCGGGAGGTATTACCTGGTGTTGAGGATGGCTACCTCGATCAAGATCGACGATGCTCTCAAGGGCAGGATACAGCGGCTCGCCGATACGCGCCGCCGTTCGGCGCACTGGATCATGCGCGAAGCCATCGAGCAATATGTCGAGCGCGAAGAAGCTCGGGCGAATTTCGAGGCCGAGGCGCTTGCGTCATGGGAAAGCTATCGGGAAACCGGGCTGCACCTCACCGGAGAGGAGGCCCGGAACTGGCTTGAAACCTGGGGCACCGATGGTGAGACGGGCGCTCCCGAGTGCCACGAGTAATCGTTACGGCCGGCGCGATTGCCGGCCTCGAGCGATGCCGGACCTTTCTGGCGCGCAAGAACCCTCTCGCCGCACGCCGGGCCGCCGAGGCGATCGCCCGCCAATTTTCCAGACTGGAGAGCTTTGCGGAAATCGGCCGGCCGAATCACGAACGGCCGGAACTGCGTGAGTTGCTGATACAGTTTGGCGACAGTGGCTACATAGCTCTCTATCGCTTCGAGGCATCTGACGATGCCGTCTATATCCTGGCCTTCCGACACCAGAAGGAAGCGGGCTGGTAGCAAGCCCTACCGCGCCATCTTGTGGTATTCGGCGTTCGGCCGCATGTCGACGGCCGCCGCAACGCGGTTCGACATGTTGAAGAAACCGACGACGGAGGCGATGTCCCAGATGTCGCGGTCGGTGAAGCCGGCGTCGCGCAACGCCTGGCGGTCCGCTTCCTCCATCCTGTCGGGCGTCTCGGTGAGCTTGACGGCGAAGTCGAGCATCGCCTTCTGCTTCGGCGTGAGGTCGGCGACGCGGTAGTTCATCACCATCATCTCGCCGAGTACCGGGTCGCCGGAGAGCTGCCTGACTGCCGCGCCGTGCGCGGCGAGGCAGTAGAAGCAATGGTTGATCGAGGAGACCGCGACCGCGATCATCTCGCGCTCGAGCTTCGAGAGGCCGGACTCGCCGAGCATCAGATCGTTGTACATATCGGAAAAGGCGCGCAGCTTCTTCTCGTCGAAGGCGTAGGAAAGAAGCACGTTCGGGACGAGCCCGAGCTTCTCCTCGCATTTGGCGAAATAGGCCTTCGTCGCTTCGCTCAGATCCTCCGAAGGCTTCAAATCGAGCGCGGTCAGCTTTCCGGTCATGCGATCATTCCTTCTTCACAGCTCTCTGCCACTTTGCCGACACTAGCCTGTCCCATTCGATGTCGCCAATGAGGCTTTCTCTGCTACGATGACTAAACCGCCGGTGGGAGGAAGACGAGCCATGGCCAAGGTGAACGAACGCGTCCGACCAGACAAGGAGGCGGCCGCGCCGAAGGCGGGAGGAGAGGCGGAGCGTTTCGCCAGGCTGCTTCTGGCCGGCGCAGCGGACGAAGACATTGCCGCCTATGATCGTGGCGTCCTCAAGGAGGCGGCCGCCCTTGCCTGGCATGCGCTGAAGAAGCACCGCAGCGGAGCAAGCGTGGTCGCGGTGGACAACGACCGCCGCATGGTCCGCAACGGGCGGCCGCTGACGGCCATTACCGTCGTCAACGACAACATGCCTTTCCTCTTCGATTCGGTGCTGGGCGAGATCGCCGATTCCGCCGGTTCGCCGACCCTCGTCACCCATCCGATCATCGCCGTGAAGCATGGCCGCAACGGCGTATCCGCGATCGCCGAAGGGCACAAGGACAAGCCCGCCGACAAGGTCAGCGTCATTCATGTCCATGTCGCCCGCCTCGGCGATGAGGACGCCGCTGTCCTCAAGAAGCGGCTGGAATGGATTCTCTCGCAGGTGCGTGCCGCCGTGCACGACTGGCGCGCCATGCTGGCGCGTCTCGACCAGGCGATCCTGGATTATCGCTATTCCGACACGCATCTCGACAAGGAGGCCCTCGGCGAGGCAGTCGCCTTTCTGGAATGGCTGCGCGACAACAACTTCACCTTTCTCGGCATGCGCGAATACCGCTACGCGCCGAGCGCCAGGGGCGGCGGCATGGAACGCGCCGACAAGCCGGGCATCGGCATTCTCGGCGATCCGGATGTCCGCATCCTGCGGCGCGGCGGCCAGGAACTGACCACGACGCCCGAAATCCGCGCCTTCCTGACCGGCCCCGAACCGCTCATCGTCACCAAGGCGAACACGCGCTCGGTCGTCCACCGCCGCAACTATCTCGACTATATCGGCGTCAAGACATTCGACGGCAAAGGCAAGCTGAAAGGGGAGTTGCGCATTGTCGGCCTGTTCACCTCGACCGCCTATCTGCGCTCGGTCTTCAACATTCCCTACCTGCGCTCCAAGGCCGACGCGGTGCTCAGGCGCTCCGGCTTCGAGCCTTCCGACCATTCCGGCAAGGCGCTCATCAACATCCTCGAATCCTATCCGCGCGACGAGCTTTTCCAGATCGATATCGGCACGCTGGAGCGCAATGCGCTCGCCATCCTGGCGCTCGGCGACCGGCCGCGCGTGCGCGCCCTGGTGCGCGCCGATCCTTTCGACCGCTTCGTCTCCGTCCTCGTCTACGTGCCGCGCGACAATTACGATTCGGATGTCCGCGTGCGCATCGGGGAATATCTGAAGACCGTCTTCGACGGCCATCTCTCCGCCTACTACCCGTCCTTCCCGGAAGGCGCGCTGGCGCGCGTCCACTTCATCATCGGCCGTTCCGAGGGCAAGACGCCGAAAGTGCCGCAGGAGGAACTGGAAGCCGAAATCCGCGCCATCGTGCGCACGTGGCAGGACGCGTTGCGCGACGCGGCACACGACGAGGGCGCCGACCCTGCGCTCGTCGCCATCGCGGCGCATTTCCCCGATTCCTACCGCGGCAGCTTCTCGCCAAAGGTGGCGCTGCGCGACGCCGCCCAGATCGGGCGCATTACGGAAGGAAATCCGATCGCGGTCGACTTCCACCGCCATCCGCACCAGTCGGATAGTCAGGGCGCGTTGAAGATCTACCATTTCGGCGCGCCGGTGGCGCTGTCCAGGCGCGTGCCGATCCTTGAGAATATGGGCTTCCGCGTCATCTCCGAGCGCACATTCGAGATCCCGACCGCGGGCGGATCGCTGGTCTTCGTCCATGACATGGAGCTTGAAAGCGCGCATGAGGCCGGGCTCGATCTTGCCGACGGCGGCGCGCTTTTCGCGGAGGTGTTCCTGTCGGTCTGGCGCGGGCAGAGCGACAATGACGGCTATAACGCGCTTGCCCACCGCGCCGGCTTTACATCCGCGGAGATCATGATCCTGCGCGCCTACGGCCATTATCTGCAGCAGGCCGGCATACCGCAGAGCCAGGACTATATCGCCGCGGTCCTCGCCCGCCACCCGGCGATCGCGCGCAACCTGAAGGAGCTGTTCAACGCCCGCCTTGATCCAGCCCGCGTCGATGCGGGCGGCAAGAACGAAGATGCACGCGCGATCGAGGCCGAGATCGAAACGGCGCTGGACAGCGTTCCCAACATCGACGAAGACACGATCATCCGCCGTTTTCTCAACCTCGTGCACAACACGCTGCGCACCAATCATTTCGCGCCCGTGACGGATGGCAGGCCCCGCTCCCTGGCGGTGAAACTCGACTCCAAGGCGATCGATGGGCTGCCGGAGCCGCGGCCCTGGCGCGAGATCTTCGTGTTCGGGCCTGAGGTCGAAGGCGTGCATCTGCGTTTCGGCCCGGTGGCGCGCGGCGGTCTCAGATGGTCCGACCGGGCGCAGGACTACCGCACCGAGGTGCTCGGACTGGTCAAGGCGCAGCAGGTCAAGAACGCCGTGATCGTGCCGGTCGGCGCCAAGGGCGGCTTCTATCCGAAGCAATTGCCCGCAGGCGGCAGCCGCGACGCGGTATTCGAGGCCGGGCGCCACGCCTACGTCAACTACGTATCGAGCCTGCTCTCCGTCACCGACAATCTGCACGGCGCCAAGGTGGTGCCGCCGAAGGACGTCGTGCGCCACGACGGCGACGACCCCTATTTCGTCGTCGCCGCCGACAAGGGCACGGCGACCTTCTCCGATACCGCCAACGCGATCAGCCAGGCGCACGATTTCTGGCTGGACGATGCCTTCGCCTCGGGCGGCTCGGCCGGTTACGACCACAAGAAGATGGGCATCACCGCGCGCGGCGCCTGGGAAGCGGTGAAGCGGCATTTCCGGGAGATGAACCGCGACATCCAGAAGGAGCCGTTCACGGTCGTGGGCGTGGGCGACATGTCGGGCGATGTTTTCGGCAACGGCATGCTGCTGTCGAAGGAAACGCGGCTCGTTGCCGCTTTCGACCATCGCGACATCTTCATCGATCCCGATCCGGATGCGGCCGTCTCCTTCGTCGAGCGGCAGCGCATGTTCAACCTGCCGCGCTCCTCCTGGCAGGATTACGACAAATCGAAACTGTCGGCCGGCGGCGGCATTTTCCCGCGCACCCAGAAGTCGATCAAGCTCTCCGACGAGGCGGCCGCCGCGATCGGGCTGAAGAAGACCACCGCGACGCCGACCGAGATCATGAACGCGATCCTCAAGGCCCGCGTCGACCTCCTCTGGTTCGGCGGCATCGGCACCTATGTGCGGGCCGCGACCGAGAGCAACCAGGATGTCGGCGACCGCGCCAATGACGCCATCCGCGTCACTGCGGCTGAAGTCGGGGCCAAGGTCATCGGCGAGGGGGCCAATCTCGGCGTCACCCAACGCGGCCGCATCGAATACGGCCTGCTCGGCGGCCGCTGCAACTCGGATGCCATCGACAATTCCGCCGGCGTCAATTCCTCCGACATGGAGGTCAACATCAAGATCGCGCTCGCCGCCGCCATGCGCAAGAAGAAGCTGACGCGCACCGCCCGCAACACGCTTCTCGTCGACATGACCGAAGACGTGGCG
>JBQCFH010000177.1:0-3345 GCA_051959385.1 Rhizobiaceae bacterium
TGCCGCCAGCGTTCGTTCTGAGCCAGGATCAAACTCTCAAGTTTAAGAGATTTTGATTTGGCTTACTTGGTCACGCTTGAATCGACGAGAACATTCACACCTTTATGTTTTCACACAAAGTGTAACTTCTCTCGAAACGTGAACCGCCAAAGTCTCTTGCGAACCTTCCTCTTGCGAGGGAGAGGTTCCGCGAGCCTCTGCCGCCCACGTTTCTCTTTCTTCAATATTCAGTTGTCAAAGATCCGACAGTGCGAACGCATTGTCGTGGGCTCGTTTGCTTTTGGCTCCCGGCCCTTGAGAGTGTCGCTCACGCGGCTCTCTTTGAGATTGAACAAGAGCGAACGATTTTGCCGCCAGCGGCGCGCCGCCCTCGTTGTGAGGCGTATATAGTCGGGGCTCCTTCCGGCTGTCAACACCGATTCCGAGTTTTTTTGAATTATTTGCGAAAGCGCTGCTGACCCTGCGGCAGGCTCGCGCGCGCCCCTGCAAGGGAGACTTCTGGAGAGGGTCGCGCGAGCCACATTCGGGCCCCATTCGATTCCTATCCCGGATGGCGCCGACTGAGTCTCCGGCCCGCCAAGCCAGCTTTCCGCCAGTGGACAGGCTGTGCGCGAACCGGCTGGCTTCGTTGACTTCGCCGCGTTCGGCGGGCAATTTCGACGCAATAAATGGGCGAGGGGCTGCTTTGGGCCGTTCGCGATAATGACAGCCGGCGCCGGTCGGGGGGAATCACCCAGCGAATGCAGGACATCGAGCTGACCATAGCCGGCATGGGTGAAGAGCCGCCGCTGATCGCCGATGGCCGTGCCGGGCCGCCCGACAGGCGTGAAATCTCCGCACGTTGGCTCTCCGGAACTTTCCTCACAGGCCTTACTTCCAGCGTCCTCATGGGCGTGGCGCTCTTCGCGGCCCTCGATGGCCGCGAACAGCTTGCCACTCCGCCGGAGATCGCCCGACTGATCGCCGTCGCGCATGAGGCGGGTTCCGGCGAGAACGCCAAGACCAGCCGTCTCTCCCCTCCCCGCGCCGTCGCCAAGCCGCGTGACAAGCGGCGCATGGAGGTCTCGACCGTCACCAAGGTCGGCGACCGCGACGTCGTGAGGATGGTGCCGTTCATCGAAATCAAGATGGCGCTTGCGGCAGGACACACGACCAGCCGCTCCTATCCGCCGTTCAACCCGCTCGACATCTTCGCCGAGGACAATGTCGAGCAGCTGGCGACGACGGGGCTCATCTACGGAGCCAAGGTGGACAGCGAGGTCAGTCTCAAGACGCTGGATTTCCCGATCGACACCGCCAATTTCGACGAGAGCAGCGGATTGAATGCCGAGGAGGTGGAAAAGGTCGTGCGCACGGCCGGCGCCGGGCTCACCGACGGCGACGTCAGGGTCGAGGCTCTCCACTATGTCGATCCGCAGCGCTTCGGCGATAGCGAATCGCTTGCCAACGGTCCGCTGGCCGCGCAGCTCGGCGTGCACATCATCCAGGAAAACGTATCGATCGCGCAGAAGGATACGGACGCGGATTCCTCTGAGGGCTTCGCCGAGGACCTCATCCCGTTCACCGAGGACAAGGACATCATCAAGGCCTTCGCCGATGCCGGCTACACGGAGGACAACGCCAAGGGCATGTCCGACGCCATCGCCAAGCTGCTCGACACGCCGACGCTGAAGGCCGGCAGCGTGATGCGCGTCGGCGTCGAGACGAAGGACGGCAAGACCCGCATCGTGCGCGCCAGCGTCTACGATCACACCCGCCACCTGGTGACGATCGCCGTCGACGACCGCCACCAATATGTGCCGGCGGACGAGCCGGAACCGGATCCCGACATCGCGACCGCCTTCGACGAGTCGCCGGCCGTCAGCGTTCGCGGCGATCTTCCGACGATCTATGACGGCATCTATCGGGCGGCCTATTCCTACGGGATGAGCAGCACCATGACGAAGCAGCTCATCAAGATCCTGGCCGCGGACGTCGACTTCCAGTCGCGCCTTTCGCCCGCCGACCGGATCACGGTCCTGTTCTCCCAGCCCGACGATGACGGCGAAGCCTCCGACGAATCCGAGCTCCTCTATGCCAGCGCGACCTTTGGCGGCACGACCCACACTTATTATCGCTACCAGATGAAGAACGGCTCGATCGATTATTTCGATCAGGACGGCCGCAGCGCCAGGCAGTTCCTGTTCCGCAACCCCGTTCCGGGCGTCTCCCGCATCAGCCGCGGCTTCGGCATGGAGCGCCATCCCATCCTCGGCATCATGCGCATGCATACCGGCGTCGACTACGCCACGCCGCGCGGCACCCCGATCCTGGCGGCCGGCAACGGCGTAGTCGAGAAATCGGGATGGGCTTCCGGCTACGGCAAGGAGACCGAGATCCGCCACGCCAACGGCTATGTGACGGTCTACGCGCACCAGAGCGCCTTCGCCAGCGGCATCGAGCCCGGCACGCATGTGCGCCAGGGCCAGGTGATCGGCTATGTCGGCTCGACCGGCCTCTCCACCGGCCCGCATGTCCACTTCGAGATCAGGATCAACGACCGCCCGGTCGATCCGCTCCGCGTGCGGCTGCCCGTCGGCCACACGCTGAAGGACAAGGAACTTGTCGCCTTCAAGAAGGAGCGCGACCGCATCGATGCCCTCCTGAAGGAGGAGGACACCAGCACGATGAAAGTGGCCAGCCAGTCATAGAGCCTCAGCGGCAGGCCGGCCTGAAACTCAGTCGACGAACTGGACCCAGACGCCGGGGCTGACCATCTTGGCCAATTCCTGCGCGTCCCAGTTGGTCAGCCTGACGCAGCCATGCGAGTTGGTCTTGCCGATCTTGTCGGGATCGGGCGTGCCGTGGATGCCGTAGGTCGGCTTGGAAAGCGCGATCCACACCGATCCGACCGGACCGTTCGGTCCCGGCGGGATGGTCAGCACCTTGTCATTGTCGCCCTGCTTGAAATTGATCTTCGGATTGTAGGTGTAGGTCGGGTCGAGCGTCACGCTCTCGACCTTCACCGTCCCGGAGGGCGAGGGCGTGTCGGTCGAGCCGATCGTCGCGGGATAGGATGCGAGAAGCTTGCCGTCGGCGTCATAGGCGAAGACCTCGCTCAGCTTCTTGTTGGCGACGATGCGGGCAACGGTCCCTTTGACCGGATCGCCGACATTGGCCACGCGGATCACGGTTCCAGGACGGTTGAAGTTGGCGTTCGGATTTAGTCGCTTCAGATATCCTTCGTCCATGTGGAACCGTTCGGCGAGCATCTCGGAAACCGAGGAATAGCCGAGCCGGTCGAGCTTGGCCTTGGCGCCGTAGTCGGACGGGATGGAAGCGACATAGGGGCCGGCGGCATCCTCG
>JBQCFH010000178.1:0-6503 GCA_051959385.1 Rhizobiaceae bacterium
TGAAAGGACAGGCGCCGGTCTGATGGCGCGCCTGCTCGCCGCAACGGAAGCCGAAGGCATTCCGATCGTGACGAACGCCCGCGCCACGCATCTCTTCGCTTGCCGGGACAGGATCGAGGCCGTCGAAATCGAGCGGCCGGACGGCGCCGCGGAAATCATCGGCTGCAGGGCGCTGGTCCTTGCCTGCAGCGGCTTCGGCGGCAATGCGGCGCTCGTGCGCGAGAACATTCCGGAAATCGCCGACGGCCTCTATTACGGCCATGCCGGCAACAGGGGCCACGCGCTTCTGTGGGGAAAGGCGCTGGGAGCACGCATCGAGCACCTCTCCGGCTACCAGGGGCATGGCTCGCTCGCGCATCCGCACGGCATCCTGATCTCCTGGGCGCTGATGACCAAGGGCGCCATCCAGGTGAACGCCGAGGGCCGCCGCTTCTCCGACGAGAGCGGCGGCTATTCCGAGCAGGCGGTCCATGTATTGCGCCAGCCCGGCGGCATCGCCTGGAACGTCTACGACGGGCGCATCCATGAATTCGCGCTGTCCTTCCCGGACTATCGCGAGGCGGTCGCAGCGGGCGCGATCCATCGCGGGTCGAATCTCCACGAACTCGCCGAAATCACGCATCTGCCCGAATCCGCGCTTGCCGCCACCCTCGGCGAGGTGGAAGCCTGCCGCATCGGTCGGCAGAAGGATGCATTCGGCCGCGAATTCTCGAACCTGCCGCCGCTGCAAGCGCCTTATTGCGCCGTCAGAGTTACCGGCGCCCTCTTCCATACCCAGGGCGGGCTCGCGATCGACGATCGCGCCCGCGTGCTGCGGCCGGACGGATCGATTTTCCCGAACCTCTTCGCGGGCGGAGGCGCGGCCTGCGGCGTCTCGGGACCCGACGTCTCCGGCTATCTCTCGGGAAACGGCCTGCTGACGGCCACCGCCTTCGCCTTCATCGCCGGAGCGGCCGCCGCCGATGCGGCCGGGATGGACGCTGACCGGGGTTCGCGCTCGTAGCTGGCAGTGTATTGGACACTCATCCCATCCCCGGCTTTCGGCCGGACCGTTCCCGTCGAGGGGAGGGAGGGTGCCAGACTCGCCGACCTCCTCGCCCTCGACGGGGGAGGTGCTCGAAGGGCCGGCGGCGGTGATGAGTTCACGGGCGACCAAGCGTAATCCCCCTTCATCGCCCGTCGACGTCAGATTGCTGCCGGCCGAACGGCTACCCGCCCACCCGCGCGCCGGCCGCGATCGTCGGCGGCGCGTTGTTGAGCGTCTCGATGGCGAAGCCGGCCGCTTTCTTGTAGCCGGCCATGAAGCGCGCCCGTTCCTCGGCAGGAACGATCGCGTCGATATCGTCGAACTCGCCGCCGCAGCGCTCATCGACGATATTGAGCAGCCCGAACGGGCCAGCGCCGCGATTGCGCAGCACGAGTTCGGAGATCGGCCCGCAAAGCTTCTCGTCATAAGCCTTCAGCGCCTCGTGCGTTACGCCATGCCGCACGATGGCCGCGCCCAGCACCCGCGCATCGACAATGGCCTGGCTGGCCCCGTTGGACCCCGTCGGATACATCACATGCGCCGCGTCGCCGATGAGCGCCACTCCGCCGTCCTGCCAGGTCGGGATCGGGTCGCGGTCGATCATCGGGTTCTCGTAGGCGATCTCGGCGCGCCGGATCAGCGCCGGCACGTCCAGCCAATCATGCTTCCATCCCTCGAAATGGTGGATGAAGCTCTCGATCGCCACCGGCGTGAACCAGCCTCGTTCCTTCCAACCCTCGGACCCGTCCACCGTCACCTCGGCGATCCAGTTGATGGTGGCGAGCCCGGTTTCGGGATCGGCGGGCGAGATCGGATAGAAGACCAGCCGCTGCCGATGAGTGCCGAAGCCGACGAAGGAAGCGCCGGTGCGGATCGGCACGCCGGGGCTGACGCCGCGCCACATGATGGCCCCGCCCCAGCGGATCGGCGGCTGGCCGGGATGCATCTGCGCCCGCACCGCCGAATGCAGCCCGTCAGCGCCGATGAGCAGGGCGCCCGTCTCCTCCGCAACTGCGCCGGCGCTCTCAACCGTCGCCGTCACGGTGCCGTCCGCATTGTTGCGGTAGCCGGTGACGCGATGGCCGGACCGGACGGCGTCCGCTCCGATACGTTCAATCGCCTTTTCGTAGAGCAGCATCTGCAGCCGGCCGCGATGCGCCGAATATTGCGGCCATTTATAGCCGGCTTCCAGGCCCCTGGGTTCGGCATAGATGTCGTTGCCGTTCAGGCCGACGAGCGCCCATTCCCTTGCCGGCAGGCCTATCCGGTCGAGTTCCGCGGGGCCGATGCCGAGGTCGAAGAGTTCGCGCACGGCATTGGGCTGGAGGTTGATGCCGACGCCGAGCGGCCGCAGCTGCCGGACGGCCTCGAACACCATGCAGGGCACGCCGATCTGCTCGAGCGTCAGCGCCATGGCGAGCCCGCCGATGCCGCCGCCTGCGATCATGACCGGCAATTGCCTCACCCGTGCGTCTCCATCGGCCTTCGATTCATCCGGCAGTAAAGCGGCGAACAGCTTGAATGTGAAGCGCCGCCCGGAGCGGACGCAACCTCAAGAGCAGCCGGCGCGCCGCTACAGCGGCAGCCCTGCATCCGTCAGGCCGCCGAGCAGGGCTTCGCTGTCCACGCTGCGCCCGAACGGCTTGGAGGCTATGAACCGCCGCGCCGAGAAATTCGGCGCCAGCGCCAGCACGCGGTCTCTCGCCTCCTTCGCGGCCTTGGCGTCCCCTGCCCGCGCATGGCTCGCGGCAAGTCCGGCGAGGATGCCGACCTGCGGCTCCACCACCATGGTGTAGGCGGCTATCGCCTCGTCATAGCGGCCGAGCATGTAAAGCGCGAGACCGAGATTGGTGACGTACCAGTCCGGATGGCGGGGATTGAGCTCAAGCGCGCGGCGCGCCCAGCGCTCCCCCTCCTCGGGCTTGCCGAGATAGACGGCGAGCGGCGCGCGCAGCGCCATGATGTGGGCGTCGAACGGGTTGAGTTCGCCTGCCTTCACATGATGCCGCTCGGCCTCCACCAGCCTGCCGAGATACATCGTGATCTGGCCGTAGACCAGGTGGCACCAGCTCTCCGAAGGGTCGAGCGCCAGCGCCCGCCTAGCCGGCACAAGCAGTTCCTCCGCCCGATCGGGCTTCGGGTCCCATGCCCATTGGCGCAGCTTCATCAGCGCGAACCATGCCAGCGCGAGCGCATAGTCGGGGTCGAGCGCCAGCGCCCTCTCGAACATGCGCAGCGCCGCGGCGGCAGCCTTCGGATCGAGGTCGCGCGCCAGATGGATGCCGCGCAGGAGAAAGTCGTAGGCCTCCATGCTCTCGGTGCGCTTGCGGCCCGCCGCGCTCGCCGCTTCGCCCTCGAGCTGGCCGGCGACCGTCGAGACGATGACCGTTGAAATCTCGTCCTGCGTCCTGAAGAGGTCGTCGAGCGCGCGTTCGTATCGCTCCGCCCAGAGTGTCAGGCCCGACCGCGCATCGAGAAGCTGCACCGACAGCCGAACCCTGTTGCCGGCGCTGCGGACGGTGCCGCTCACGGCATAGTCGACGCCGAGGTCGGCGACGAGTTGCGGCAAGTGAACGGGCCGGCCGCGATAGGTTTCGGACGAGGCTGCGCCGAGGACGGCCAGCCGCCCGAAGCGGGAGAGGCCAGCGATGACATCCTCGGTGATGCCCTCGCTGAGGTAACCGTCATCGTCCCCTCCTCCCTGCCTCGCGAAGGGGAGCACGATGATCAGCGGCTTTCTCGCTTCGGCGACTACCGGAAGGCTGCTGGCGCTCGGCGGCGAGAAACGGAAAATCCTGACGGGCCGGCTGAAATTCTTGAGATATCGCAGCCCGAGGTCCTGCCATTCTTGCTGCGACGCCCCCGCGACCGCATCGTGTACCGCGCCCGAAATGCATATGCCGCCTGCCGGCGCGATCGCCTCCAGCCGCGCCGCGAGGTTGACCGTGCCGCCGAGGAGGTCGTCGCCCTCGGCGACCACCTCGCCTGCGGAAATTCCCATGCGAAAGCTGAAAAGAGCCTTGCCGGATTCGGCGGCTCTCAGTTCCTCCTGGAGACGCAGGCCGCAACGAACCGCGGCGTCGGCCTTGCGGAATTCGGCAAGGACGCTGTCGCCCGCCGTCTTGAAGATGCGGCCGCCATATGTCTCGATCAGCGGATCGATCAGCTGGCGGCTGCTCGCAAGCGCCTGCAAGGCAAGCGCCTCGTTCGTCTCGGCCGCATGGCTGTAGCCGACCGCATCCGCCGCCAGAATAGCCGCCGATCTCGTTTCGCCCATGACCGCAACCGTTCGCCGAGAGCGGCCATATCTATCGCCGGGCGGAGCGGGCGACAACATCCCGCAGCCCTTCGGCTTCGCTGAACTGCCCGGCCAGCCAGCGCCGCACAGCTTCCGCCGGCTCGGAGAGCCGGACGCCTTTCGGCGACGCGACATAGTAGGACTTGCCGGTGGACAGCACATGGCCGGTCAGCCGCACGAGCAAGCCGCTCTGGACGAGGCCGCCGATCAGGTGCTCCCAGCCAAGCGCGATCCCCTGCCCTTCCAGCGTGGACTGGATGACCGACACATAGTCGTTGATCTGCAGGCCCGTCGGCGTCCTGGTTCCATCGACGCCTGCGGAAACGAACCATTCCTCCCAGCTCGCCGCCGGCCGGTACGGCTCCTCGAGATGGATCAGCCGATGCCTGAGCAGCGCCTCGACATTTTCCGGCATGCCGTAGCGGGCGACGTAGGAAGGGCTGCACACGGGATAAATCTCCTCCGGCGCGAGCAGCACCAGATCGTAAAGCGGCAGCTCCTCCGGCGAACCTCCCCGGATGCCGAGCGGAAGGTTCTCGGCGATGAGGTCGAGATCGCGGTCCGCGGTCTGGATGCGCAGATCGATTCCGGGCAGTTCCTCCCGGAATTTCTGCAGCCTCGGCACCATCCAGTAGGATGCGAAGGCGGTCGAGGCCGACAGGGTCACATGGGGGCCGACCGAAACGGACCGCAGCTCTTCTGCCGACTTGCGGATATGGGAGAGACCAAGCGAAACGTCCGAGAAAAACCGCGCGCCTGCCTCCGTCAGCCGTACCCGGCGGTGCTCGCGGTGGAAGAGCGGCGTCGAGAGCTGCTGTTCCAGCCGCGCGATCGCATAAGAGACTGCGGCCTGCGTCATGCCAAGCTCGCGCCCAGCCGAGCTGAAGCTTTCCAGCCGGCCTGCCGCCTCGAAGACGACAAGGCTGCTGACCGAAGGGAGAACGCGGCGCAGGCTTTCCATAAATCCAGCTTATCTAATCAATGAAATTTTTCCAGCGTCACATGGGCGGCGGCGCTCGCTAAGTTGACATCCGAGCCGGAGGAATTTCGATGGGCGTCGCCGAACTCGACCAGAAGCCTGCAGCGCCGAAGCGCGAGCGCGCAGGGCGGCTGGCGCGCCGCGAGCAGCGCAGCCACGGACCGGCCGGGGTCGGCCGGCCCTATATCGTGCGTAACATCCCCACCTACGACATCCTCTCGGAAGAGAATCTCGTCCGCATCGAGGAGACGGCGGACCGCATCCTTGCCGAGGTCGGGATCGAGTTCCGCGGCGATCCCGTCGCGCTCGACCACTGGAAGCGGGCCGGCGCCCGGATCGAAGGCCAATTGGTCAAGTTCGAGCCGGGACTCCTCCGCGAGGTACTGAAGACCGCGCCCGCGAGCTTCACCCAGCACGCGCGCAATCCTGCGAATTCCGTCGAGATCGGCGGCAAGAGCATCGTCTTCTCCCCGGCTTACGGCTCGCCTTTCGTCATGGACCTCGACAACGGCCGGCGCTACGGCACCATCGAGGATTTCAGGAATTTCGTGAAGCTCGCGCAATCCTCGCCCTGGCTGCACCATTCCGGCGGCACGATCTGCGAGCCCGTCGACGTGCCGGTGAACAAGCGTCACCTCGACATGGTCTATGCCCATATCCGCTATTCGGACCGGGCGTTCATGGGCTCGGTCACCTCGGAAAGCCGCGCGGAGGATTCGATCGAGATGGCGCGCATCGTCTTCGGCGAGAAGTTCGTCGAGGAGAATTGCGTCATTCTCGGTAACGTCAACGTCAACTCGCCGCTCGTCTGGGACGGCACGATGACGCTGGCGCTGCGCGCCTATGCCCGCGCCAACCAGTGCGCCGTGGTCGTGCCCTTCATCCTCGGCGGCGCCATGGGGCCGGTCACCAATGCCGGCGCCATCGCCCAGTCGCTCGCCGAGACCATGGCCGGATGCGCGCTGGCGCAACTGGAAAGGCCGGGGGCGCCGGTCATCTTCGGCAATTTCCTGTCATCCATGTCGCTGCGTTCAGGCTCGCCGACCTTCGGCACGCCGGAGCCGGCGATCGGCTCGATGGTCATCGGCCAGCTTGCCCGAAGGCTGAACCTGCCGCTGCGCTGCTCCGGCAATTTCACCACGTCCAAGCTGCCCGACGCGCAGGCGATGAACGAAGGCACGATGTCGATGCTTGCCGCC
>JBQCFH010000179.1:0-2077 GCA_051959385.1 Rhizobiaceae bacterium
ACGAGTTCGCCGGTGTTGGAGCCGCGCATGCCGAGCTTGTCGAGCTTTTGCGCGACGGAGAAGCCCTTCATCTCGCGCTCGATCAGGAAGGCGGTGATGCCGCGCGAGCCCATGGTCGGCTCGGTCTTGGCATAGACCACCAGGGTCGAGGCGTCCGGCCCGTTGGTGATCCACATCTTGGTGCCGTTCAGCACGTAGCGGTCGTTCTTCTTGTCGGCGCGGAGCTTCATCGACACCACGTCCGAGCCGGAGCCGGGCTCCGACATGGCGAGCGCGCCGACGGCCGTGCCTGCGCAAAGCCCGGGCAAATATCTGCCCTTCTGATCCGGCGTGCCCCAGCGGTTGATCTGGTTGACGCAGAGGTTGGAATGCGCGCCGTAGGAAAGGCCGACCGCGGCCGAGCCGCGCGAGATCTCCTCCATGGCGATCACATGCGCGAGATAGCCCATGCCCGAACCGCCATAGTCCGGATCGGCCGTCATGCCGAGCACGCCGATTTCGCCGAGCTTCTCCCACAGCCCTTTCGGAAAATCGTTCTCGCGGTCGATCGCGTCGGCGTTCGGCGCGATCTCGTCGCGCACGAAGCGGCGCACCAAATCGCGCAGCGCCTCGACATCCTCGCCGAGACCGAAATTCATCGAATGGTCATACATCTGCCGTCTCCCGCACTTCCATCGTCTTGGCGCCGACCAGGCGCAGCGTCATGCCGAGATAGGTCTCCGCGACTTCCTTCACGGAAAGCCGCTCGTCCGGGCGGAACCAGACGATGACGCCGGTGATCATCTGGATGATCGCCATCGCCGTCAGCGTCGGATCATCCACCAGGAAATCGCCGGCCTCGGCCCCTTCGCGCAGGATCTGGCGGAGTTCCTTTTCGTAGGTCGAGCGCATCTTCAGCATCGCGCTCAGCCGCTCGCGCGACAGGCTTCTCAATTCCATGTTGGAGACATGCGTCGAATGCCGCCGCGCCACATGAAAGGAAATATGGTTGCGCACGAAGGCGGCAAGCCGCGCCGCCGGATCGGAGGAGGGCGGCCGCGCCTCTTCCCATGCCGCCAGCAGTCCCTCCATGTGCTCGCGCATGAGCGTGAAGAGAAGCTCCTCCTTGGTCGGGAAATAGCGGTAGAGCGCGGCGGCCTGCAGGCCGATTTCGGCGGCGAGCTGCCGCATCGTGACGGCCTCGTAGCCGTGCCGCGCCATCAGCCTCAGCGCCGCCTCCCGAAGGGCGGCTTGCGTCTTTTCGCCGTCCGAACCCGTGGTCCGCGCCATGGCGTGATCCTCCAATGCCAGAATAAAACAAACGTTCAATTAATTCAATGGCAGTGCTGCTGGACTTTGGGCTCGAGTTGGGTTGAATTTGCGCTTGGAAGCGGCAGATTGAAACGGACGTCGTTTAGCGGAGCCGGAGCAATGGAAGTAGGGACCAAGGCCGTGGTCGTCAGGATCGAAGGCCGCGTGCAGGGCGTCGGTTTTCGTGCCTGGACACGGGGCGAGGCCGCACGTCTCGGCTTGCGTGGCTGGGTGCGCAACGAGCCGGACGGCTCGGTCGCCGCGCATATCGAGGGGCCGGGCGACGGCGTGGACCGGATGCTGGAAAGACTCCGGATCGGCCCGCCCGGCGCGTCGGTGACGAAGATCCAGGCGGATCCGGCCGAGGCGCTCGGCCGGGAAGAACGGTTCCGCATCGCGTGATGACCCGTTCACATCCTCGATCTTCGACAGTGATTCGGTCTTTTGTTCGCAGTCGATGGGCAGGTTCGGCTGAAGAATTCGACTTAGAACAGCTCATTCCAACGGCGTCATCGATTAATCCGTAGCAGAAGCGTATAACGACCGAGCTGAAGTCTTGTCGTCACTTCTGCATGGGGAGGGGAAGATGCAATTGCCGGCAATGAAGCTTTTCGCCTCGGTCATTCTGCTCTTCTTTTTCGGCCTCGGAAGCGCGCCGGCCGGAACTGTGCGCCTTGCTCAGGCGTCGGCCGCGCCTTCGGCCGCTGCCGCCAACCCGCAGACGTTCCGCGACTGCGCCGATTGCCCGGAAATGGTGCCGCTGACGCCCGGCAAGTTCATGATGGGC
>JBQCFH010000180.1:0-3231 GCA_051959385.1 Rhizobiaceae bacterium
TAGTCGACAGCCGTTGTGGGGGATAGTCAATCAAGTTGGTCCTGTCGAATCCGCGTTCCTTCGCGCCCCCCTCTGTCCTGCCGGACATCTCCCCCGCAAGGGGGAGATTGCGCCGGCCGCTTCCACGGCGCCCGTTCTGCAACCTTGAAGATTGGGCGAAAGCAACGATGACAGCCGATCTCCCCCCTTTCGGGGGAGATGTCCGGCAGGACAGAGGGGGGCGCGAAGGAACGCGGATTCGACAGTACCAAATGGATTCGACAGTATCAAATGATTGCCTATCCCCCACAACGGCTGTCGACTAGACGATCGCCCTCTCTCCGCCTTCCGGTTCATAGCCGATCCAAATCCCACATCAAATAAGCCATTGCTTATCCAATAAGCCTCTGCTTATATATCGGCATGACCGACACCGAATCGGAAATCTTCCGGGCGCTCGCCGACCCGACCCGCCGCGCCGTTTACCAGCGGCTGGCCGGCCGCGAGTTGAGCGTGTCCGAACTGCGCGAGGGGCTGGACATCTCCCAGCCGGCCGTTTCGCAGCATCTGGCGGTGCTGCGCGGGGCAGGCCTCGTCAGCGAACGCCGCCAGGGCCGCTTCGCCTATTATCGGATCGAGCCGGCCGGGCTTGCACCGCTGATCGACTGGGTGGCGCGCTACCAGGCCTTCTGGCCGGAGCGCGTGGAGAAACTGAAGGACGTGCTGAAGGAGATGGACCAATGAAGAGCAGCGGCCCCGAAAGCCCCGGCCATGAAGACCCCGGTCATGAAGACAAGGTCCGCTTCGAAACCGAGCTCGATGCGCCGCCGGAAAAGGTCTGGCGCGCGCTCACCGTGCCGGAATATGTCGCCCGCTGGCTGATGCCCAACGATATCGGCGCGGAGGAAGGCCGCGCCTTCCGCCTGGAAGATGAAAACGGGGATATCGACTGCGCCATCATCGAGTCGAAGCCGCCGCACATATTGAGCTACTCCTGGCGCGAGCAAGGCGGACCGGACAGCCTCGTCAGCTTCCGCCTCGCCGCGACCGAAGCCGGCGGCACCCGCCTGACCATCGTCCATAGCGGACTTGTCCGCCCTGCCCTGCCGATGCTCCGTGTGTCCGGCGTCTCGGGCTGCCGCATGTCGCTTGGAACGAAGCGCTCCGGCGCGTCGCCCGTCGCCGCGAACGCGCCGGCCCCCGCCCTTGCCGCCTGAGGAGAATCCCATGTCCAACAATCTCGTGCCGATGGTGATCGAGCAGTCGAGCCGCGGCGAGCGCGCCTTCGACATCTTCTCGCGGCTGCTGCGCGAGCGCATCATCTTCGTCAACGGGCCGATCGAGGACGGCATGGCGGCGCTCGTCTGCGCGCAGCTGCTGTCGCTGGAATCCGACCACCCCAACAGGGAAGTGGCGCTCTACATAAACTCGCCGGGCGGCATGGTCACCAGCGGGTTCGCCATCTACGACACGATGCGCTACATCAAATGCCCGGTCTCGACGGTCTGCATCGGCACGGCGCGATCGATGGCCTCCTTCCTGCTGATGGCAGGCACGCCGGGCCGCCGCATCGCGCTGCCGAACTCCAGCGTCGTCGTCCACCAGCCGCTCGGCGGTTTCCAGGGCCAGGCCTCGGACATCGAGCGCCATGCCGAGGACATCGTGAAGACCAAGAAACGCATGATCGCGCTCTACGCGCAGCATTGCGGGCGCACGATGGAGGAAGTGGAGCGCACGCTCGACCGCGACTATTTCATGACCGCCGAGGAGGCGAAGGCCTGGGGCATCGTCGACCACGTCTACGACACGAGAAAGGACGAGATGGCGGCGTGAACTGAACCGCCCGCCTTTTCTCGCGATGGCAGCGCTATCGCCTCGCCCCCTCTCCGCCTCGCTTCGCTCGGCACCCTCCCCGTCGAGGGGAGGGAGGGGAGCCGGCATCTCCGCCCTCCTCCCCCTCGACGGGGGAGGTGGCCCGAAGGGCCGGAGGGGGTGAGAACCGCCATATGCGATTGCCCTGCCCGCGAAGGGGTAGAGGACGGGAGCCAGGCTCGCCGCCCGTCCTCTCCCTCACGAAGTGGGGGAGAGCGACTGTCTTGGAAGTCCAGTGCGAAATTGCCATTCGGCTACACGCCCTGGTTTCATTTTCACTGGCCCATCCTTGCGCGAGGCGGGGTTGGTCCCCGGCCGAGGCTTTCCCCAAGCGACTGTTCGGGCTTGGGAAAATGGTGGAGTTGGCCCCGACTCTCCCGCGATCTTTACGATCAAGGTGGTTTTCGGGCTTGGCTCCGCGACAACTTCCGATGGCCGTCGGAGCTGTCGTTTCCAAGTTACAAGGTGGTTCGCGAAGCGAACCGGAGAGGGGGAATTCTTGATGCCACCTCTTCCTTGAAGAAAGAATTGGGACCCCCGGAAACGTTGGCGCGCACCCGCGCCGCTAGCCGCACCCGCGCCGCAAAAACTCAGCCCCGCCGCCGGATTCCTCCGGTCGCGCGGGGCTCTTGTGGTTTGACCATCATTCGCCGGCCATCCTGCCGGTGTATCTTTTCGGATGCGTCGCGGTGTTCAGCCGCCGATCCGACCAGTAGTCTCTACGATGTGGGGGATATCGACGGTCGCCTTCTGCGCCCTCGGGCGCCAGCTAGACCTGCCGCGGCCCTGCAATCCGGCAGAGCCGAATGAGACTGTCCGGTGGATTCATGCCTCGCTCCTCTGTCCGTTTCCCCAACGTCCATCGATGCCTGGTTCGCGCGGCTTGCGGCGCCTCGCAAGGTCCGGATGACGGCGAACCGCATCAATCGAGACGCTGTTATACTGGTACCGCCGCGCCGCCACGTCAAACCCTTCGGGCGAATGTTACAGCGAATGTGATCGGGCCTGCTCCTGCCACCAGGCTGTCAGGAGGCCGTTCGGCCTTTGTTCTTCGCGCTTGCTCCTCCCCGCGCTAAGCGGGTAAATCTGCGTAGGAGGCGCGCGGCTCGACGCGGCGGCGAAAATACCTACATGAAGGCTGGCCGGTTCTGCCGGACCATCCCGACATTCCGGACGAGAAAGCGGCAGCATGGCCGAGCACAAGACGATTTCGGTTCGCGGCGCGCGCGAGCACAATCTCAAGAACGTCGATCTCGACATCCCCCGCGACAGCCTGACGGTGATGACCGGCCTGTCGGGCTCGGGCAAGTCCTCGCTTGCCTTCGACACGATCTATGCCGAGGGCCAGCGCCGCTATGTCGAGAGCCTGTCGGCCTATGC
>JBQCFH010000181.1:0-12870 GCA_051959385.1 Rhizobiaceae bacterium
AGGTCGGCGCGCACCATGCCCTCGTCGTCGAGGAAATGCGTGTAGATGCCCTTGCCGATATTGGCGTCGCCGCCGATCCTCGCCGCGCACAGCCATTCCATCAGCGCTACATGATCGGGGCCGGCCACCTCGAACATGTAGAAATGCGACAGGTTGACGATGCCGCAATCCTCGCTCATGGCGAGGTGCTCGGCATTGGAGACGCGCCAGAAATGGCGGTTGTCCCATTCGTTCTCGCGCACCGGAACGCGGTTGCCGTATTTCTCAAGAAGATGCTCGTTGGCGGCGTAGCCGTGCGCGCGCTCCCAGCCGCCGAGTTCCATGAAATAGCCGCCGAGTTCCTTCTCCCGCTCGTAGAAGGGCGAGCGGCGGATGTTGCGGCCGGTGGCGTAGGGCTCGCGCGGATGGACCGCGGGGTTGTAGATCTTCTGCGCGGCCTCGCCGCAGCGGCCCTCGACGAATTTCTCCTCCGTCTGGTGCGGATAGAAGCGGGCGTAGTCGATGCGGGCGTGGTCGATCGGGGTGCGGCCGTCGGTCATCCAGTCGGCGACGAGCTTGCCCATGCCGGGCGCGTCCTTCACCCAGATGGCGACGGCGTACCAGAGCCCCCTCACCTTCTGGCTCTCGCCGATCGACGGGCCGCCGTCGGCGGTCACCTGCAGCAGGCCGTTGAAGGAGCGGCGCTCGTCATAGCCGAGCTCGCCGAGGATCGGCGTCAGCTCGATGGCGCGCTCCAGCGGCTCGAGAATCTGCTCCATGTCGAGGTCGCGCTGCGAGGGCGACAGCCGCGCCTGTTCCTTTTCCAGAAGCTCGCGCGGATGGACGAGGCGCGGGTTCGTTTCCTCGTAATAGCCCCACTCGATCATGCCGCCTTCCGACGTCGTCGGGTCGCCGGTGTCGCGCATGTAGGCCGAGTTGCCCTGGTCGCGCAGAAGCGGATAGCCGATATCCTTGCCGGTGCCGGCGAATTCCGTGTACGGGCCGAAGAAGGTGAGCGGGTGGTCGACCGGCATCACCGGCAGATCCTCGCCTGCCATCTCGGCGATCAGCCGCCCCCAGAGGCCGGCGCAGACGATGACGTAATCGGCTTCGATCGTGCCGCGGTCGGTAACCACGCCCTTAATGCGGCCGTTCTCGATCACCAGCGACCTGGCCGGCGTGTTGGCGAAGGCCTTCAGCTTGCCGGCCTTCTCCGCCCGATCGATGAGCTCGCCGGCGACCGTCTGCGAGCGCGGGACGACGAGGCCGGCATCCGGGTCCCACAGGCCGCCCTGCACCTTGTCCTGCTCGAGGAGCGGGAACTTCTCCTTGATCTCGGCGGGACCGATGAGCCGCGCGCGCGTGCCGAAGGCCTTGCCGGACGCGACCTTGCGTCTGATCTCGTCCATGCGCGCATCGTCGCCGACACGCGCGACCTCCAGCCCGCCGACGCGGGCGTAGTGGCCGAGCTTCTCGTAAAAATCGATCGAATAAAGCGTCGTCCAGCAGGACAGGAAGTCGTGGCTGGTGGCGTAGCAGAAATCCGAGGCATGCGCGGTCGAGCCGATGTCGGTCGGGATGCCGGACTTGTCGATGCCGACGATCTCGTCCCAGCCGCGCTCGACGAGATGGTGCGCCACCGACGCGCCGACGATGCCGCCGAGCCCGATGATGACCACCCTCGCCTTGTTGGGAAATTCCGCCATTGCCCGCTGCTCCGAGTCAAACCTGCGGCGAAACTATAAGATCGGCGCGGCCCGGTTGCAGCCTGTTTGCGACATGGCGCAAACGGCTCGCGACTCGCTTGCGAGGAGTTATCGTCTACTCCTCCGAAAGGTATTCGCCGATTGCGCCAACGCCTGCCTTCAGCTGAGCTATGTTGTCGACCACGACAGCCCAGATCACGTCATCGGCGATCTTGTGGTATTCGTGCCTCAAGACATTGCCGAGGCCGCGAATCTTTTTCCAGGGCACATCAGGCGCACGGGTCAAAAGCTCATCTGGAATATGCCGCGTGGCCTCCGAGATGATTTCGAGAGCGCGTTGAATCGCCAGCCGCAGCAGCCAATCCTGCTGAAAGTCGGCCATCGACTTGCCGGCCGCATGGGTCTCAATGCCTTCTATGGCCTCGCTAATTTCGGCCAGCACCGGCCCGACTTTCCGCTTCGCCATCAGAAGATACGTATGGCTGACCGCTCGATATCCGCCCGCAGCATCGGATGAAGACTGCTTCGAGTCGTGACGTCGACCTCCATCGCGAGCTCTTCCTCCAAATGCTGCTTGATGCCAACCAGATCGAGAAGCGAGAAGCGTCCTCCGGCGTCGTAGTCAATAAAGATATCCAGATCGCTGGCGGCCTCTGCCTCGTTGCGGGCCGTCGAGCCGAAGAGGTAAAGAGCGGTCGCACCCATGCCGCGAACGGCATCGGCGGTCTGGCGCAGTCTGGCAATGGCATCGTTTCTGTTCATGCCAACTATTCTAACACACGCCAGCCGATCGTGACAAAACCGACACCCGCGCGTTCATATGGCTCTCGCCGAGGACGCGCGGGTGGGACTAGCGTGGATCGGCTCAGTTCTTCGCCCTGTCGACCAGCTTGTTCTTGGAGATCCACGGCATCATGCCGCGCAGCTTCTCGCCGACCTCCTCGATCTGGTGGCTGTCGTTCAGCCGGCGGGTCGCCTTGAAGCGCGACAGGCCGGAGCGGAACTCCTGCATCCATTCCGACGTGAAGCGGCCGGTCTGGATGTCCTTCAGTACGCGCTTCATCTCGGCCTTGGTCTCCGGCGTGATGATGCGCGGCCCGGAGACGTATTCGCCCCATTCGGCCGTGTTGGAGATCGAGTAGTTCATGTTGGCGATGCCGCCCTCGTAGATCAGGTCGACGATCAGCTTCACCTCGTGCAGGCACTCGAAATAGGCCATTTCAGGCGCGTAGCCGGCCTCGACCAGCGTCTCGAAACCGGCGCGGATCAGCTCGACCAGCCCGCCGCAGAGCACGACCTGCTCGCCGAAGAGATCGGTCTCGCACTCTTCCCGGAAAGTCGTCTCGATAACGCCGGAACGGCCGCCGCCGATTGCCGAGGCATAGGAGAGGCCGAGATCGAGCGCGTTGCCCGACGCATCCTGGTGCACCGCGACCAGGCAGGGCACGCCGCCACCGCGCTGGTATTCCGAGCGCACCGTGTGGCCGGGTCCCTTCGGCGCCACCATCAGCACGTCGACGGTCGATTTCGGCTCGATCAGGCCGAAATGGACGTTGAGGCCGTGTGCGAAGGCGATCGCGGCACCGTCGCGGATATTCGGCGCGATCTCGTTGCGATAGATGTCGGCCTGGAGTTCGTCCGGAGTGGCCATCATCATCAGGTCGGCCCATTTCGCGGCGTCGGCGACCGTCATCACCTTCAGCCCGTCGGCCTCGGCCTTCTTTGCCGTCGCGGAGCCGGGGCGCAGGGCGACCGCTACTTCCTTGACGCCGGAATCCTTGAGGTTCAGCGCATGGGCGCGGCCCTGGCTGCCATAGCCGATGACGACGACCTTCTTGCCTTTGATGAGATTGAGATCGGCGTCGCGATCGTAATAGACACGCATTTCATTTCCTTCCTTTGGTTCGTTTATCTTTGAGTTCGAGAAATTGTCGGAAATTGTCACCCCAGGCGCGAAAGAAGCCGATGGCATCAGGAATCCGTCCCCTGCTTTGCGCCGTACAACCTTAGAAACTGCCTCGTCGCCCCCGCAGCGTCGCCGATGATCTCCGCTTCGGCCATTTTCATCGCGTCGCCGAGAAGCAGGCGCATCTGCACGTCGCGCGCGACCAGCCCGAAAAACGTGCGGAACGCCGCCTCCGCATCGGGGATGGTGAGCAGGCCCTTTGTCCGGCCCGCTTCAAGCACCGGCTTCAGCCGCCGCGCAAGGGCGAAGCGGCCGTTTTCGAGAACGATCGCGCCAAGCCCCGGCTTGTCGGAGCCGGCATGCGCGATGGCCAGCCGGTTGAGCGCGATCGAGGTCGGGCTGGAGACGACGCGCAGCCAGTCGGCGGCGAAGCCCTCAAGCGCCGCTTTCAGCCCGGCAAGATCGAGCCTGTCGGGGTCGACCGGCTCGACGCGCACCTTGGAGGCCTGCCACTGGACCGTCGCGGTCAGGAGGCCGTCGCGGTCGCCGAACCATTTGTAGAGCGTCTCCTTGGAGCAGCTCGCACGGCGGGCGACGCCGGTCATGGTCAGCCCGTCGCCGGCCTCCATCAGGAGCGCCAGCGCCGCATCGAGGACATCCCTCTGCCGGGCGGTGAGCCGATCCATTTCCATCCGTGGGGAATCCAGTCTCCCGTACCGTACGTTACGGTACTGCGATGATTACGCCGATATTGCCATTGGCGCAAGATCATTTCGGGAAGACGGGGGTCGAAAGCTCGCTCATACAGTAGTTTTGTGGTGCCACCATCGCGCCGGCCTCTCCATCTTCGTCATCCTCGGGCGGAGCAGAGCGCAAGCGAACTGCGGAGACCCGAGGATCCATCCAGAGCAAAGCGGACGGTCCGGCGGTGCAGAACCAAGCGCCCGCTCTTCACCATCACCGCGCTGCCGCTCTTTCTCAGGCATGGATCCTAGGTCTCCGCCGCGCTCCGCTCGGCTCCGCCCGAGGATGACGAAGTGGAAGCGGCGCCGCCAATCGCCAAGCCAAGCCTGGCAACGACCGGCACCGCCAACGTCTCGGCGGTGCAGAGGCCCTCCCGACCGCCGCGCGCGATTCCGGGTTGCAAATCACAGCGCCGCGTCGTTCTAATCGTGCCGTCGCGTGAACGGAGGCGACGGCGTGGGCTCGCATATCGCATGGGAGGCGGCGCATGGACCTTCATACCGAGAATGAACAGCTCGTCGAGACGCTCTTCCGCAACGGCACGCTGACCGTCGTCGGCATCGTCCTTTCCTTCTCGCTGGGTTTCCTGGCGCAATGGGGCGCCAATCCCCTACCCTGGCGGCTGTGGGATGCGCCGCCGGTGCTGGCGCTCGCCATCGGCATCGTCATCCAGTTCCGCGCGCTGTGGCTGCTGCTCAAGATCGATTCGCTCAAGCGCCAGATCTTCGAGAAGGCGAACCGCGCCTTCTTCGTCGGCGCGGCGACGACCGGCGCCGGCGTTTTCCTCGCGATCCTCGCCGACCTGGCGGAGCTCGCGATCCACGGCCATCCCGCGACGCAATGAGCCGCCTCGCCCTTGCCAGCAGAGGGCGCGGCGCGCAATAAGCGCCGCATGGCTTCCCTCACGGCAATCGGCTTCGACGCCGACGACACGCTTTGGCAGAACGAGCAGTTCTTCCGGCTGACGGAAGAGCGCTTTGCCGAGCTCCTCCGCGACTATGCCGACCACGAGCACCTGAAGGCGCGGCTGCTCGATGCGGAGAAGCGCAATCTTTCGCGGTACGGCTTCGGCATCAAGGGTTTTACCCTTTCGATGATCGAAACGGCGATTGAGATCACCGAAGGCAAGATCCCGGCGAACGTCATCGGCCAGATCCTCGACGCCGGCCGCGAGATGCTGGTGCATCCGGTCGAGACGCTGCCGGAGGCGCGGGAGACGCTGGAGCATCTCGCCGGCGACTACCGCCTCATCCTCATTACCAAGGGCGACCTGTTCGACCAGGAGCGCAAGCTCGCCGCATCCGGTCTCGGCGACCTGTTCGACGCGGTCGAGATCGTCAGCGACAAGAGCCAGGCCACCTATGAACGGGTCTTCTCCCGCCATGCGGACGGCGCCGAAAAGGGCATGATGGTCGGCAATTCGCTGAAATCCGATGTCGTGCCGGCGATCCGGGCCGGCGCCTGGGGCGTCTATGTCCCGCACGAGCTGACCTGGGTGGTGGAGCACGTGCCGGAACCGGCCGGGGAGCCGCGCTTCCGTCGCATCGGCGGCCTCGGGCAGCTCGCGAGCCTAATCGCGGCCATCGAGGCGGATGCAGGCGGCGTCACATCGCCTTCGGCACGTAGCGCCAGGTGAGCCAGCAGCAGACCGCCACGAAGACGCCGAGCGTGGCGAAGACCCCGCCGAGCCCCGTGAAGGCAAGCACGATCGAATAGACGAGCGGCGGCGTGAGGTCCGAGAGATCGATATAGGTGCGGTAGACCGACGTCATCCGCGGCCGCTCGTGCGCCCGCACGGCGCGCATGTAGACGGTCGAGACGAGGGCATCGATGGCGATGCAGAAAAGCGCGCCGCAAAGCAGGAACGAGCCGGCGACGAGCGGATAGGCCTCGCCGGCCGCGCCGGCTGCGAAAAGAAAGAGCGCCAGCATCATGAAGGCGAAGGCGATCGTGCGCCGCGCCCCGAAGCGGCGGCCGGCGCGGCCCCAGCCGAGCGCGACAAAGAGAAGCGCGTTGCCAGCCGAGACGAACAGTCCGCCGACGAGCTTGCCCTCGCCGGTCGCGACCATGAGGATCGGCACATAGACGAAAAAGGTCGACCAGAAGCAGGAACGGCCGAACGCGATCACCCAGGCGAGCCTCAGCCTCGGCTGGCTGACGAAACGGCGCACGTTCCTGAGCGGGTTCTGCGGCTGCGTCTTGCCCGGCCGGATCAGCGGGTTGTCGCCGAGGCGGAAACGCCAGAACAGCACGAGCAGGATCGAGGCGAACAGCGCCACAACGCCATGCGCGGCAAACAGGCCGAAGCGGGTATAGAGATAGACGCCGAGCAGCGGGCCGCAGGTCCAGGCGAAGGTGGACCACGCCATGCGCAGCGATTCCGCCTGCATGAACTCCTTCTTGCGGATGTGATCCATGATGTAGAGGTTGAGCGTGATCGAAAGGGCGCTGGCGCCCATGACGCGAAAGAGCATGCCCAGCATCTGGCCGGGCAGCGTCTGCGTCACCAGGAAGGCCGAACCGATGATCAGGCTCGAGGCGCCGGCGGTATAAACCCAGCGCCTGGCGAAGCGCTCGATAAGCACCGGCATCGAGAGGGTCACGGAAAGGCCGAGCACCGCCACCAGCGTATAGAGCAGCGAGACCTCCTGCCCGTTATGGAGCAGGTCATAGGCCTGGATCGGTATGACGCTGGAGATGGAGGCGCGCGCGAACGATTCCACCGCATAGAGGGCGGCGAAGGTGCGCGCCCCCCGCTGCGGTACGGCCGCTAGCCAGATCGGGTGCTGTACCTGCGTCGCCATGGAAATCCCGGGAATGTCGGCCCGGGAAGATGTGCATGCCTGTGGCGGATTCGGATAGCAGGAAATCGACGCAGGCGAGCCCGAAAGCGAAGCGCCCGCGGTCGGTTAGCAACCCTGTCGCCAATCAGCACGATCGCGTATGAAATCGACCCCCTCTCCGTCTCCCCTCGCCAGTATCGCGGTCTGGTCGAAGAAGCCGGCCGAACGTCTCGTGCCGCGATACAGGCGGGGTCGCCATCTCTCTCCCGATCGACGGGGGGAGGATGCGCCGGCCGCAAGCTTAGCGCCTATCCTCTCCCCTCACAAAGTGGGGGAGAGGTGGCGAGCCCGCAGGGCGAGACGGAGAGGGGGGTAACGGCGATATAGAAATGCCCTTCCCGTCAAGAGAAATGGCCTCAAAACCGGGATCGGGCCCAAGGCCGAGTTTAACTCCTCAAATCAACCGTTCCTATTCGTCCCATTTCGGCGAGAAGCCGTAGTCGCAGATCCGGCCGCCCTTGCGGGCGAGCCTGGAGATGGCCTGCATCTCGCCGGCCGACAGCGCGAAGTCGAAAATCTCGAAATTCTCCTTCAGGCGTTCCTTTCTCGTCGTGCGCGGGATCGCCGCGACGCCCTCCTGCTGGACGTGCCAGCGCAGCACGACCTGTCCCGGCGTTTTCCCGTGCGCTCTGGCCGCATCGACGATCGGCTTTTCGTCGAGCAGCCCGCCGCCCCGGTGCAGGGGACAGTATGAGACCATCGCCATGCCGGCGGCGCGGCAGGCGGCGTGCACCTTCGACTGGTCGAGATAGGGGTGGTGCTCGACCTGGTCGGCGACGAGCGGCGCGTCCGAAAGCCCGATCGCATCGGCCAAAAGCCCGGTCGGGAAGTTCGAGACGCCGATATGCCGCGTCATGCCCGCGGCGCGCGCCTCGTTCAGCGCGCCGATCGTGTCGGCGAGCGGGACCTTCGGATTCGGCCAGTGGATGAGAAGCAGATCGACATGATCGAAGCCTAGACGCTTCAGGCTCGCCTCGGCGGAGCGCCTGAAATCGCGCGGCGCAAGGTCGGCATGCCAGACCTTGGTGGTGAGGAAGATATCGCCGCGCGCAACGCCGGAGGCGCGTATGCCGGCGCCGACCGCCTCCTCATTGTCGTAGGCGGCCGCGGTGTCGACATGGCGATAGCCGAGCCTCAGCGCCTCGGCCACCATCTCGGTGCACTTCTCGCCCTTCAGCGTCCACGTGCCGAGGCCGAGCGCCGGAATTTCGGCGCCATTGGCGGAAATGCTGTGCATGCGATTCTCCCCTGGATCGGCGACGGCGGACGCTTGCGCGGCAGGCGCAACCCTGCAAACAACGCATGTACCCCGAAAGGCGCCCGATGCAAGAGCCCCTGCCCGTCCGGCCGTCCCGCCGCATCGAAGCGATCGACATCGCGCGCGCGCTCGCGCTCGTTGCCATGGCAATCTACCACTTCACCTGGGACCTGGAGCATTTCGGCTATGTCGCGCCCGGCCTGACGGAGCACGGCGGCTGGCGGCTTTTCGCGCGCTGCATCGCTTCCAGTTTCCTGTTCCTGGTCGGCGTCAGCCTTGTCCTGGCGAACCGTAAGGGTATCCGCTGGCCTTCCTTCTGGAAGCGCTTCGTCATGATCGCGGTGGCCGCCGCCGCCATCACCGCCGTCACCTTCTTCGCGACCCCGGACGCCTTCATCTTCTTCGGCATCCTGCACGAGATCGCGCTCGCCAGCCTGATCGGGCTCCTGTTCCTGCACGTCCCGGCGATCCTTTCGCTCGTCATCGCGGCCGGGATCATCGTGGCGCCGTCCTACCTTCGCTCACCCTTCTTCGATGCGCCGTTCTGGTGGTGGCTCGGCCTGTCGACCATCGACCCGCACTCCAACGATTATGTGCCGGTCTTGCCCTGGTTCGCGCCGGTACTGATCGGCATCGCCCTGGCAAAGCTGGCCGAGCGCTACGGCGTATTCGACCGGCTGGCCGCCTGGCAGCCGGGGAGCTGGGCGCGTCCTTTCACCTTCGCCGGCCGGCACAGCCTCGCCGTCTATCTCCTGCACCAGCCCATCCTCTTCGGCTCGGTCTGGCTCTACTCGCAAATCCTGCCGGCGCCGGCGATCCCGCCCGAGGCGCGCTTCACCGCCGCCTGCGAGGACCAATGCGCGGAAAGCCGCGACAAGGAATTCTGCACGCGCTATTGTAGCTGCATGCTGGATCGTCTGCAGGCGGGCGGCCAACTCGGCGCCCTGTTCTCGCAGAGGGAGGACGAGGCAATGCGCGACAGGGTGCAGTCGATGGCGCTGCAATGCAGCGAACAGACGGATGAGGACCTCTTCCAGGAGGGCAAGCAGGGCGGCGTCCAATGAGCGTCGTCGAAAGGGGCCCGATCCATTTTCCATGGCCGCCGATCCTCTATGTCGCGGCGATCCTGGCGAGCGTTGCCCTTTCCTGGGCGGCGCCGCTGCCCTGGCTCTCCGAGCCGCTCGCCGGCATGCTGCTGGTCGCCGGGGTCGCGCTCTCGGTCGCGGCAATTGCTATGGTGGTGACCGCGATCCACACGCTGCACAAGGCGAAGACTACCGTCCGGCTCGACTGGCCGGCGCAAAGCCTGGTCCAGAACGGCCCCTATTCCATCTCGCGCAACCCGATCTATCTTGGCAATACGCTCTTCATGATCGGCATCGGGCTTGCGGCCGGAATGCTCTGGTTCATCCTCCTCGGCATCGTCGCCGCCTTTTTCACGCAGAAGCTCGCGATAGAGCGCGAGGAGCCGCATCTCGACCAGCGCTTCGGCAAGAAGTACCGCGACTATTGCAAGCGCGTCCGCCGCTGGATCTGAAGCGCGGCGCCCGCCGGCAGATAGCGCCTTCCGCCAGAAAGCCGGAATAATGATGCCGGCTCCTGTCGGCGCGGGTGCCCGCCATTCGTCATCATGAAGAAGGAACATCAGAAATGCTCTATGCCGTCCTCTGCTACAACGACGAGAACGCCGTCGGCGCCTGGACGAAGGAAGAGGACGACGCCTGCATGGCGCGGCTCGCCGTCGTGCAGGACGGCATGGCTGCGAAGAACCGCATGGGGCCGGTGGCGCGGCTCCTGCCGACCACTTCGGCCACCACGCTGCGCAAGGCGCGCGACGAGCCGATCGTCATCGACGGCCCCTTCGCCGAAACCAAGGAACAGCTTCTCGGCTTCTACATGGTCGATTGCGACACGCTCGACGAGGCGCTGGATTTTGCCCGCGACCTCGCCAAGGCCAATCCGGGTCCGGGAAGCTATGAGATCCGTCCGGTCGGCATCTACCGCCCGAGCAGGATGAAAGCCGCTAGCTCATGACTGACATACGCTGGATAGACGCCGCGCTTTCCGCCGCACGACCGCAGGCTGTCGCCGCGCTGCTGCGCTATTTCCGCGACCTCGACACGGCGGAAGAGGCCTTCCAGGAAGCATGCCTGCGCGCGCTGAAGAACTGGCCGAAGAACGGCCCGCCGCGCGATCCGACGGCATGGCTGATCTTCGTCGGAAGGAACAGCGGCATCGACCAGATGCGCCGCAACAAGAAGCACACGGAACTGCCTGACGAGGATGCGCTCTCCGATCTCGGGGACAAGGAGGCGGACATAGCCGAGCGGCTCGACAATGCCGACTATCGCGACGATCTGCTGAGGCTGCTTTTCATCTGCTGCCATCCGGACCTGCCCGCGACACAGCAGATCGCGCTGGCGCTGCGCATCGTCTCCGGCCTGTCGGTCAAGCAGATTGCCCGCGCCTTCCTCGTCGGAGAGAGCGCCATGGAGCAGCGCATCACCCGCGCCAAGGCGCGCGTCGCCCGCGCCGACGTGCCCTTCGAGGCGCCGGGCGCCGCCGAGCGCACCGAGCGCGTCGCAATGGTGGCGGCCATGATCTATCTCGTCTTCAACGAGGGCTATTCCGCCTGCGGCGAGACGACGGAGGCGCGCGCGCCCCTTTCGGAGGAAGCGATCCGGCTGGCGCGACTCCTGCTCCGGCTCTTTCCGACCGATCCCGAGATCATGGGGCTGACGGCGCTGCTGCTGCTGCAGCATTCGCGCGCCGCCGCACGCTTCGACGCCGAAGGCCAGATCGTGCTCCTCGAAGACCAGGACCGGTCGAAATGGAACCGGGCGATGATCGCCGAAGGCCTGGCGCTGATCGACAAGGCCGTTCGCCACCGGCGGCCCGGGCCCCATCAGATACAGGCGGCGATCGCCGCGCTGCACGCCCGCGCCGCCAAGGCGGAGGACACGGACTGGGCGGAAATCGACCAGCTCTACGCGGCGCTCGAAGAGATGCGCCCCTCGCCAGTGGTGACGCTCAACCGCGCGGTCGCCGTCTCCAAGCTCAAGGGGCCGGAAGAGGCGCTCGCCATGGTCGAGCCGCTCGCCGACAGGCTCAACGGCTATTTCTACTTCCACGGCGTGCGCGGCGCGCTCTTCATGCAGAGCGGGCGCGGCCGCGAAGCCTGCGAGGCGTTCGGCAAGGCAATCTCGCTCGCCAACACACCGGCCGAGGCCGCGCATATCCGGCTGCAGCTCGATCGCTTGCAGAAGGACGGCGCGGAGACGAAGGCGGCTTCGTAGCCATCTGCCCCTCATCCCCCTGCCATGCCCTTCTCCCCGCAAACGGCAGGGCAATCGCATATGGAATTCGATGCCCACTCCGGTTTGCTTCGCAAACCACCTCTCCCCCCGCTCGACGGGGGAGAGGAAGCGCCGGCCGCAAGGTCTGGCCCCCCTTCCTCTCCCCCACGGAAGTGGGGGAGAGGTGGCGCGCGAAGCGCGACGGAGTGGGGATGATTCGGCCATATCCGATTTCCCTGCCGCAAACGGGGAGTAAGGGATGGCCGCAGCGCCGACGCCCCATCTCGCCGCTTGCGGGAGCGGGTAAGGGTGAGGGACGATCCAGCATTCCACAGGCCGGTCCGATTGCCCGACTAATCTCCCAACGTCTTCAGGAACGCCACAAGCGCCATGCGGCCGCGATCGGTAAGCCGGATGGCGTGGAGCTCCGAGCCATCCTTCGGGTCGGCCGGAGCGTTTGCATAATGCGCTACCGCCTCCTCCAGCGTGGCGATCTGGCCGGCATGCATGTAGGGCGGACGCCCCGCCACGCCGCGCAGCGACGGCGTCTTGAAGGCGCGCTCCAGCCCCCTCCCCGATTTCGCCATGAAGCGCAGTTCACCGCAATCCTCCTGCCTGGCGTCGCTGTACTTGCCGAGGCAGTTGAAGGGATTTGCCTCGACCAGCTTTACGCCTTCGGCGCGGCCGTGATCGGGCGGCAGCGACGCCACCGGCGGGATGCCGGTATTGTGGAACTGCCCGTCGGTGAAGCGCGGGCCATTGTGGCAGGTGGAGCAGTTGGCGCTGCCGATGAAGAGCTTCAGCCCCTCGATCTCCAGTTCCGAGAAGGCCGCGTCCTTGCCCTGCGCCTTGCCGGCGGTCAGGGCCTCGGCGAAGCGGTCGAAGCGCGTCTCCTCCGGCATGATCGAGCGCTCGAATGCCTCGATCGCCTTGCCGATATTGGCGAGCACGCGGTTGACGCCGTCCTGCTGCTCCGGCGTCAGAGCGTTCCAGGCCACCTGCTCGGCGGGCGTGCCGAGCGGTCCGGCATGTTCCGGAACGCCCGAGAGGTCGGGCAGCGGCCCGAAGATGCGCGCGTAGCGCTCGCCGAATTTTCTTTGGATGAAATGCGCATAGAAGGCGCGGTCGCCGCCATGCT
>JBQCFH010000182.1:0-6618 GCA_051959385.1 Rhizobiaceae bacterium
CGCTTCATCTTCTGACCCCATCATGGGAGGGCCAAAAGCGCCGATCCCGAAGAGAAGCCTGGACCCGCGAGAGATACACAACCGCCAGAAAGGAGCCTGAAGTGCTTGACCAATGACGGCCGATTAGAGAGGCCAGGGCCGGAAGGCAGCGTGGCGGGGATGAGGTATATGCAATCGCAAAGACGGATAGACCTGCGCCCCTGCGCACCCCCTCTGTCCTGCCGGACATCACCCCCTCCAGGGGAGAGATTAGCTGTCATCCGCGCCTCCGCAAATCTTCAAGCTGAAGAAAAAGGGAGAAGGCAGAGCGGTCGGCGTGATCTCCCCCTTTCGGGGGAGATGTCCGGCAGGGCAGAGGGGGGTGCGAAGGGGAGAGGACGAAGAAGGATGTTCACAAGCGCAATGACTTCCGAACAAGCGTGTTCCAGTGAGCGAAGGGGATGAATATGGCTGCGTCGAATCCCGCCATTGCCCTTCATCCGGCTTTTCGCTATGTCGGCTGGAACGGCATTCTTGAGGGTTTCACCATGGCAAATCATTCGCCCGCGGGCCCAGTCGAAACGGGCGCACCGATGGATTATCCCGAGCACGAGAAGACCTACCGGCTCTTCGTCGCGCTCGCGAAATACGGCACGCTGCACGTTGCGGCGCTCATGATCGCCATGGCCTTCGGCTTCTTTACCAGCGCCGGCTTCTTTTCCTCGCTGATCCTGTTCATCATCATTTCCCTGATTGGCATCTATCTTCTGCGCCGGGCGCCCGAGCACGTCGCATAGCTCCTTCGGGCGGCCCCGGTTCTCGGCGGCCGCCTGACGTTCCCAACCGGGAGGGTTTGAGGCGGTGGGACAGACAGTCTTTATTCCGAAGGAAACGGTCGCCGAAGAGCCGCGCGTCGCGGCCTCGCCGGAGACGGTCAAGCGGATCGCCGGCCTCGGCCTCGCGGTGATCGTCGAGGGCGGCGCCGGCGTGCGTTCGCGCATACCAGATGCCGATTTCAAGGCGGCGGGCGCGGCGATCGGCAATGCGTCGGATGCCGGCAAGGCCGATGTCGTGCTGAAGGTGCGCCGGCCGACCGCCGCCGAACTCAAATCCTACAAGAACGGCGCCATCGTGATCGCCACGATGGACCCCTATGGCAACGAAGGCGACGTACAGGCGATGGCGCGAGCCGGCGTCACGGCCTTCGCCATGGAATTCATGCCGCGCATCACGCGCGCGCAGTCGATGGACGTGCTGTCCAGCCAGGCGAACCTTGCCGGCTATCAGGCGGTGATCGACGCGGCGGAGGAATACGACCGCGCGCTGCCGATGATGATGACGGCGGCGGGCACGGTGCCGGCGGCGAAGGTGTTCGTCATGGGCGTCGGCGTCGCCGGCCTGCAGGCAATCGCCACCGCCAAGCGCCTTGGCGCGGTGGTGACCGCGACCGACGTGCGGCCGGCAGTCAAGGAGCAGGTGCAGTCGCTCGGCGCAAAATTCCTCGCCGTCGAGGACGAGGAGTTCAAGGCCGCCGAAACGGCGGGCGGCTACGCCAAGGAAATGTCCAAGGAATACCAGGCCAAGCAGGCGCAGCTGACGGCAGACCACATCGCCAAGCAGGACATCGTGATCACGACGGCCCTGATCCCGGGCCGGCCGGCGCCGCGTCTCGTCTCCGCCGCGATGGTGGCCTCCATGCGGCCGGGCTCGGTCATCGTCGACCTTGCCGTGGAGCGCGGCGGCAATGTCGAGGGCGCGGCGGCGGGCAGGGTCGTGACCATGGCAAACGGCGTCAAGATCGTCGGGCACCTCAACGTGCCGGGCCGCATTGCGGCGACGGCGTCGCTGCTCTACGCGAAGAACCTCTACACCTTCCTCGAGACGATGGTGGACAAAGCCTCGAAGCAGATCGCCCTCAACCGCGAGGACGAACTGGTGAAAGCCACCATGCTGACGGATGGCGGCGCGGTCGTGCATCCGAATTTCGCCGGGCTGCAGGCCGCTCCCGCCGCATCGACTCCGACCGCAGACCCGGCTGTCGCCGAGGCTGCCAAGGGAACCGAGCCGGGCCTCGACGTGGCGCCGAAGCGGGCGCCGCGCGGCACGTCCGCGACGAAGAAGCCGCCGGCGAAGAAGGATCCCGGCAAGCCGAGGGGAGGCGCGTGATGGAAAAGACGGCTCTCGAACAGGCGCTCGACCAGCTCGACAAAGCCTCTGCCGCGATGCGCCAGGCGCTTGAGACGAGCACCAGCTACGCCGACCATGCCGCGAATTCGGCCGGCGCCGCGGCGCATGCGGCAACGGGCGGCGCGCTCGATCCCTTCATCTTCCAATTCGCCATCTTCGTCCTGGCGATCTTCGTCGGCTACTACGTCGTCTGGTCGGTGACGCCGGCGCTGCACACGCCGCTGATGTCGGTCACCAACGCCATATCCTCGGTCATCGTCGTCGGCGCGCTGCTGGCGGTCGGCATCTCGGAGTCGGGGCTCGCCACCGGCTTCGGCTTCGTCGCGCTGGTGCTCGCGTCGGTCAACATCTTCGGCGGCTTCCTCGTCACGCAACGCATGCTTGCGATGTACAAGAAGAAAGAGAAGTGACCGATGTCGGCTAACGTCGCTTCCTTCCTCTATCTCGTCTCCGGCATCCTATTCATCCTGGCGCTCAGGGGCCTGTCGCACCCGACGACCAGCCGGCGCGGCAACACGCTCGGCATGATCGGCATGGCGATCGCCATCCTGACCACGCTGGCGCTTGCGACGCCCACCTGGGGCAGGCTCGGCCTGATCGTGCTCGGCCTCGTCATCGGCGGCGGGGCTGGCGCCTTCATCGCGCGCAAGATCGCCATGACGGCGATGCCGCAGCTCGTCGCGGCATTCCATAGCCTCGTCGGCTTCGCCGCCGTGATGGTGGCCGCCGGTGCGCTCTACGCGCCGGAAAGCTTCGGCATCGGCTCGGTCGGCGCGATCCATGCCGAGGCGCTGATCGAGATGTCGATCGGCGTCGCGGTCGGCGCCATCACCTTCACCGGCTCGGTCATCGCCTTTCTCAAGCTCAACGGCAACATGTCGGGCAAGCCGATCATGCTGCCGGCGAGGCACGCCATCAACATCGCGCTCGCGGCCGCGGTGGTGGTGCTGATCGTGCTTCTGGTCACGACCCAGGCGCATGTCGTGTTCTGGCTGATCGTGCTCGCCTCGCTGGCCCTCGGCATCCTCATCATCGTCCCGATCGGCGGCGCAGACATGCCCGTCGTCATCTCGATGCTGAACTCCTATTCGGGGTGGGCGGCGGCCGGCATCGGCTTCACGCTCGGCAATCTGGCGCTCATCATCACTGGCGCGCTGGTCGGCTCGTCGGGCGCGATCCTGTCCTACATCATGTGCAAGGGCATGAACCGCTCCTTCATCTCCGTCATCCTCGGCGGCTTCGGCGGCGAGACGGCGGCGGCCGCCGACGACGGCATCGAGCGCACGGTGAAGCAGGGCTCGGCGGACGACGCCGCCTATCTGATGGCCAACGCGCAGAAGGTCATCATCGTGCCGGGCTACGGCATGGCCGTGGCGCAGGCGCAGCACGCGCTCCGCGAGATGGCCGACAAGCTGAAGGCCAAGGGCGTCGAGGTGAAATACGCCATCCACCCGGTCGCCGGTCGCATGCCCGGCCACATGAACGTGCTGCTTGCCGAGGCCAATGTGCCCTATGACGAGGTCTTCGAACTGGAGGACATCAACTCCGAATTCGCGCAGGCCGATGTCGCCTATGTCATCGGCGCCAACGACGTCACCAACCCGGCGGCGCGCGACGACAAATCTTCGCCGATCTACGGCATGCCGATCCTCGAAGTCGACAAGGCGCGCACCTGCCTCTTCGTCAAGCGCTCGCTCGGCTCCGGCTATGCCGGCATCGACAATACGCTGTTCTACAAGGACAACACGATGATGCTGCTCGGCGACGCCAAGAAGATGACCGAGGACATCGTTAAGGCGCTGGAAGAATAGCGGACAGCAGCGCGCTGGGACGTTCGCCTCAGCCAGCCGCTTCAGAGGCAAGCGCAAAAAACGAGGCCGACCGCGAGGGAAGCGCGGCCGGCCATGGTGCTGGAAGCCCGGAGGGAAGAGCTACTTCAGCACGCTTTCGAGGTGGAAGCTCGTGACGCCCGCGGCGATGTTGACGCCGGTCTGGGTCTGCACGCTGATCGGCTGCAACATCACGGTGCGGTCGGATCCGCCGACCAGGACATTGGCGCCGGCGCCTACCACCGCGGTCGCCTGGGCGCTGGCCCCCGTATAATCGCCGGCGAGCGCGCCCGGGCCGAAGCCGCTCTTGGTCGGCGCGAGGACCAGCCACTGCATCACGGCCTTGCCGGTCACGCCGACATCGAGGCCGAACTTGGTAACGCGGCCGACATAATCTTCCTTCGGAATGTTGGGGTCCGAAGGCGTATAAGTGCAGTTCAGCTTCTTCGATGAGCCGATGATCAGGCCGACGCCGCCATGAATGACGCATTCGAGCCGGCCCACTTCCTGGGCCTGGTCCATCGTCACGGCAAAGGCCGGGACGGCCGACATGAGCGAAACCGCGGCGGCAGCCGCCACAACAAGCTTCTTCATCGAAATATCTCCTTGACGTTTCGTCGGCGGATAAACTTGCGAACGACGCATCGGTTCCAATCAAGGAACGGCAGGAGATGGCTGACCACGCAAACGACTTGCGGTCATCGATAGTGTAAAAGCGTAGAAATTCCACGCTGCTACAATGGATTCAGTAATTTATGCCGGGAGCCCGTCCGCGGCCCTGCGTTTAGCTGGTGCGCGTCCGCGCCAGACCGTCGACCGCCGGCTTGTAGTGCGGGTCGAGCTGTACCGCCTTGGCGTAGGAGGCCGAGGCGCGCTTCCTGTCGCCGCGCTTCTCGTAGACGAGCGCCTGGTTGGCCCAGCTCTCGGCGACGTTCCCGTCGAGCTTGATGGCGGTATTGAAGTCGGCGAATGCGTTGTCGAGATCGCCGAGCGCCAGATAGGAGAGGCCGCGGCCATTATAGGGCTCGGGCGCCCGTGGCGAGAGCGAAATCGCCTTCGAGAAATCCTCGATCGCCTGCTTGTGCTGGCCCTGCGCCTGGTAGATCAGGCCGCGGTCGTGATAGGCGCGCCCGTCGGTCGTATCCTGCGCGATCGCCTGATTGAAATCGGAAAGCGCCTGGTCGAGACGGCCTGCCTGGCGATAGATGTCGCCGCGGCCGATATAGGCGGTGTCGTAGCTCGGATTGATCTGGATGGCGCGCGTATAGTCCGCCACGGCCTTGGCGTCGTCGCCGGTATAGTGCCAGATCAACGCGCGGTTGGCATAGGCCTGGTAATAGTTCGGATTGAGCTTGATGGCCGTGTCGAAATCGTTGAGCGCATCGCGATACTTGCCGGCGCGCCCATAGGCGGTTCCGCGCACATTGTAGCTCTCGGGATTGCTCGGGTTGCGGTTGATGACAGCCGTCAGAGAGCCGATGTTCTCCGCCGATCCCTGCGCCGGATCAATATTGTACATCTGCTGCGACGTTCCGGTCTGGCAGGCGGCCAATCCCAGCATCGCAACAAGCGCAAGCGCCATGGAAGCGCTACGTGATGCCGAGCGGCTGCGGCCTGCGAATTCTGCCATCCGGATTGTCCCTCGCTGCCTGGACTAACTGTTCTCAAATCGCCTCGATGCAAGGAGGCTGGAAATAAAAAGGCGGCGACGATTCCTCATCGCGCCACCTTCGCTATCGCCGGAAAAGGTCGAAAAATGGGCGCTCAGCGCGCCACTGCCTTGGGGCCGGCCACGAGGCCTTCGCGCTGGGCGCGCTTGCGCGCCAGCTTGCGTGCGCGGCGCACGGCCTCGGCCTTTTCGCGCGCGCGCTTTTCCGACGGCTTCTCGTAATGTCCGCGCATCTTCATCTCGCGGAAGATGCCTTCGCGCTGCATTTTCTTCTTGAGCGCGCGGAGCGCCTGGTCAACATTGTTGTCGCGGACGAGTACCTGCACGTGTGATCCTGTTTTCCGAGCCGATTTCTGTCGCCCGGCGCATAGGCCAAGGCCTCCGCGACACACCATCGTCGCGAATAGCGGCGGCTGTTAGCAGAATCATGCGCGATTGTCGAGCGAAAAGCGCAGTAATCCGCTGTTTCAGCGAAGGCGGCGCCACCGCGCAAAACGGCAAAGCCCGTCGCAAACAGCGCAAAGCCGGACCGGCCTTTTCGGTACAGGGGCTCTGATGCTAGACGTTGCCTCCGACGAGGCAGCAGGGCGGATCGGAGGCCATGCGCAAATATTCGATTTTCGCGATCGCCCGCGAGGCCATGCGCGGCAACAAGGGCTGGGAGGAGCAGTGGTCCTCGCCCGAGCCGCGTGCGGAATATGACGTCATTGTCGTGGGGGCCGGAGGGCATGGGCTCGCCGCAGCCTATTATCTCGCCAAGGAGCACGGCGTCACCAATGTCGCGGTGCTGGAGAAGGGCTGGCTCGGCGGCGGCAATACCGGCCGCAACACGACGATCATCCGCTCCAACTATCTCTACGACGAATCGGCCGGCATCTACGACCACGCGGTGAAGCTGTGGGACGGGCTTTCCCAGGATCTCAACTACAACGTCATGTATTCGCCGCGCGGCGT
>JBQCFH010000183.1:0-13514 GCA_051959385.1 Rhizobiaceae bacterium
GGCCACGGCGGCATCATCGTCGCGGCGACCCCTGGGGCGCTCGGGCTGGCGGACGCGATGGTGTTGCGGTTGGGAGAGCGCCCACCGGCCCCCTTGTGGGGAGGGGCGACCCGCGACGCGGGTCGGGGTGGGGGTACTGCATGAATCGCGCTTTCGTCCCCCGCCCCCACCCCGGACCTTCGGTCCGACCCACCCCACAAGGGGGAGGGTGGGCATGCTAGCCCTTTACCTCCGCGACCTCCGCATCGGCATCCGCGCCGGCGGCGGGGCGCTGGTCGGCGTGCTGTTCTTCCTCGCCGTGGTGGCGGTCGTTCCCTTCGGCGTGGGACCCGACCTGAAACTTCTGGCGCGGATCGGTCCCGCCATTTTGTGGATCGGGGCGCTGCTGGCCGGCCTGCTCGGCCTGGAGCGGCTTTTCCAGGCCGACCGGGAGGACGGCACGCTCGACCTCCTGATGTTGGCGGGCGATCACCACCCGCCGACGCTGACCGTGCTGGTCAAATGCCTGGCGCACTGGACCGCGAACGTGCTGCCGCTGGTCGTCGCCTCGCCGCTTCTCGGCCTGTTCATGAACATGGAGGCGGCGGCGATCGGCGCCACGACGCTGACGCTCCTGGTCGGCACCCCGGCCATCGCCTTCATCGGCGCGGTGGGCGCGGCGGTCGCGGTGGCGCTGCCGCGCGGCGGGCTTCTGGTCTCGATCCTGATCCTGCCGCTGACCGTGCCGGTGCTGATCTTCGGCGTTTCGGCGAGCTACGGCGCCGTAAACGATCCGCAGCCCTTCCTGCCGCCTTTCCTGATCCTGGTGGCGCTGACGCTGTTCTTCGCGGTCATCGGACCGCTCGGCGCGGCACTCGCGCTCAAGCACGCCACCGACTGATCACGCCAATCGCCTGCAGCGGCTCATCACCTGCTGGCCAAAGGCCCGAAAATCGCGACCAGCTGCTGATAGACGCCGCGTTTGAACGGCACTACGATCTCGGGCAGCTCGCGCATTTCCCGCCACGCCCATTCCTCGAATTCAGCCTCGTGCCCGCCGGGCGGCGGGTTGATGGCGATCTCGCTGTCATCGCCCTCGAAGCGGAAGGCGTACCATTTCTGCGTCTGGCCGCGATACCGTCCCTTGAACGCGACGCCAACCAGATGCGGCGGCAGGTCGTACTCGATCCAGCGCGGCGCCTCGGCGAGCAGCGAAATACGGCGCATGCCCGTCTCCTCGTAAAGCTCGCGGCGCGCCGCAAGGAGCGGCTCCTCGCCCTCATCGATGCCGCCTTGCGGCATCTGCCAGAGCTGCGGACTGTCGGCGATCTCGCTGCCTTCCTCGACGATGCGCTTGCCGATCCAGACCAGGCCCTGGCGGTTCAGCACCATCATGCCGACGCAGGGCCGGTAGGGCAGCGTCGCGGGATCGACCGGCTTCCTGTGCTTCACCGAATTCATCCCTTCTCCGGGTCGGTCATGACGGCGGTCACGGGCACGATCTCGACCCCGCGCTTCACCGCCTCATTGATCCAGTCGGCCACCGTATCGACCGTCACCTGGAAGGCGGAGCCGGTGCCGATCGCGAAGCCCTTGGCGCGCGCCGTCGCCTCGAGCTGGTCGAGCTTCTTCAATATGTCGCCGCGGTCGCGCGAGGTGTCGATGGTGAGGTCGCCCTCGGCGAACGGGACGCCATCCTTCAACGCCAGCTGCGGCGCGACGCTGCGCGCCGAGGTGCCGTCGTCGAGATAGAGCAGACCGCGCCGGGCGAGATCCTTCATCACAGGGTCCATGGCGCTTTCGTCGGCGACGAAGCGCGCGCCCATATAGTTCATGATGCCGGTATAGTTGGTGATCCGCGACAGGGCCCAGTGGAGCGACCGGAGGTTCTCGGCCGCCGACGCCTCGACCGTCAGCGTGTTGCGGCCGGGATTGACGTTCGGATAGTCGTAGGGCTCGAACGGCACCTGCATCAGAAGCTCGTGGCCTGTCTGGCGGGCGTCCCGCATCCAGCGGTCGAGGCTGTTGCCCTGCGGCGCGAAGGCGAGCGTCACCGTGCCCGGCAGTTTCTGGATCGCGTATTGCGTCCCTGTCTGCGACAGGCCGAGGCCGCCGATCACGATGACGACGCGCGCGCCGCGCGTGCCCGACCAGGGGCGGGCATAGACGTCGACCGGCCGTCGCCCGTCGACCGAGCGGATCGGCAGCGGGCCCATCTCGGACTGCTCGATGAGCGCACGGTCGGGAAGATGCGCGGTCCTGAGATCCTGGGCGAGGCTGGCAGGATCGCGGATAACGATCGTGCCTTGGGGCCGCGCGGTATCCGGATTGACGTGGATGATATGCGGCCCGTCCTTGCCGGACGCGGCGCCCTGCGCGGCTGCGGTTCCGGCGGGGGGAGCGGAGGGCGAAGCCGCATCGGCCGCCTTCGCGGGCTCGGGCCTGGAAATGACGACTTCAGGCGCCTGATGGAAGGGCCGCGGTCGAAGCGCGATGCCGCCGGCGGCAGCGACAATCGCAAGCGAAGCAACGGTCGCAGCTACGGCGCTCCGCGAGATGCGCCGCCTTTCCTTCCGTCCGCCCGGCCTGCTCTCCTGCCCGAGGGGGCGTTCGATTTCCTTGTTCATCGCCGGGGTAGGGGCTTCCGGAAGGTTTCGCTGTGCGGCCTCGCATGCGCGGGTGCGGCGGGACTGCGACCGGGCAGAAGAACGGCCGGCGCGCGGCGGCGCCGGCCGGGATGCGTCTCACTGGTTCAGCGCCGCCTTGTTCGGGCTGGGCGGGAAGGCCGGGTCGGTCTTCTTTCCTTCCATCAGGTCCAGTGCGAAGTTCAGCTGCTTGTCGTCCTTCTCTTCCGGCGGGACATAGGCCGCGGAGCCGGAGCCCTTGGCGCTCTCGTCCACGCCCTTGATGTGACCGCGCAGCTCGGATTCGCCGCGGACGACATCGCGCCCGAGCAGTTCGGGCGGCAGCGGCTGGTCGACCTTGATGTCGGGCGTGATGCCCTTGCCCAGGATCGACTTGCCGGACGGCGTGTAATAGAGCGCCGTGGTCAGGCGCAGCGCTCCGTTGTTCTCCGGCAGCGGGATGATCGTCTGCACCGATCCCTTGCCGAAAGACTGCGTGCCGACGACGGTCGCGCGCTTCTGATCCTGAAGCGCTCCCGCGACGATCTCCGAGGCACTGGCCGAGCCGCCATTGACCAGCACGATCAGCGGCTTGCCGTCGATCATGTCGCCGGGATGCGCGTCGAAGCGGGAGACATCCTTCGGATCGCGGCCGCGGGTCGAGACGATCTCGCCGTGGTCGAGGAAGGTGTCGGACACGCTCACCGCCTGGTCGAGCAGGCCGCCGGGGTTGAGGCGCAGGTCGAGCACATAGCCCTTCAGCTTGTCGTCCGGGACCTGCTTCTTGATCTGCTCGATCGCATTGCGCAGATCGTCATAGGTCTTTTCCGTGAAGGACGTGATCTTCATGTAGCCGACATCGCCGCGCTCGACATGGAACTTCACCGCCTTCACCTTGATGATGCCGCGCACCACGGTGACCTCGATCGGCTTGTCGGCGCCCTTGCGCAGGATCGTCAGCTTGATCGGCGTGTCGACGGGACCGCGCATCTTGTCGACCGCGTCCTGCAGGGTGAGGCCGCGCACGTCCTGGCCGTCGATCTTGGAGATGAAGTCGCCGGCCAGCACGCCCGCCTTCGCGGCCGGCGTGTCGTCAATCGGCGTGATGACCTTGACCAGATCGTCCTCCATCGTCACTTCGATGCCGAGGCCGCCGAACTCGCCGCTGGTCTGCACCCGCATGTCCTTCGCCTCGTCTGCGTTCATGTAGGAGGAGTGCGGATCGAGCGCGGCGAGCATGCCGTTGACGGCGTTCTCGATGAGAGACTTCTCGTCCGGCTGGGTCACATATTGGGCCCTGACGCGCTCGAAGATATCGCCGAACAGCGCCAGCTGCTTGTAGGTCTCGGAACTGGCCGCCTTGGCCGTCGAGCCGGGCGCGCCATAGACGAGGCTCATGGCCGACGCGCCGATCAATGCCCCGGCACAAAGAAGCGACAATTTACGAATCATTCCCTGTCCTTCCAGAAACTCGCTCCATCCACCATGGAGACGGATCGATGGGCTTTCCATCCTTACGGAACTCGACATAGAGGTCCGGGCCGGCATTCTCGCCGCCGAATGAAGCGGCGCTCGCTACCCTGGCTTCCCCCATCAATCCCACGGGCTCGCCCGCCAGTACGGACTGGCCGAGCGATACGCTGATTCTGTCCATTCCTGCCAGAACGACATGATAGCCGTCGCCCGCGTCGAGTATCAAGAGTTGCCCGTACGAACGGAACGGGCCCGCATATAGCACGATCCCATCCGCCGGGGCGGTAACGATTGCGCCAGATTGTGTTATAAGCATGTCGCCCTGCATGCTGCTGCCGGTGCCGTCGTCCTCGCCGTAATGCTTCTCGATGCTGCCGGTGACCGGGAGAAGCATGTGCCCCTGCATCGCCGCGAAGGGGGTAGCGGCAAGGCGATGGCCTTCGGGCGCCGGCCTGCTGGCGGCCTCCGCTTCGGCCTTGCGCACGCTTTCGATCTGCGTCTCCAGGCCGGCGATGAGTTCCTTGACGCTGCCGGCCCTTTTCGCGAGGTCCGCCGCCTTCGCCCTTTCATCGGCAAGCGCGGCCTCGGAACGTTGCTGCAGCTTGTCCTTTTCATCCAGAAGAAGGCTCAAGCGCTTCTTCTCCGCCGTCTGGTCGGCGACCTTTGCGACGAGCCGGCCGCGCTCGATGTCGATGGATTTGGCGACCCTCGACAATTCCTTCAAATCGCCGACGAGCACTTCCGTCTCGGCGCGAAGGTCGGGGACCACGGCGCCGAGCAGGATGGCGCTGCGCACCGAGGACAGAGCGTCCTCCGGCTTGACCAGAATGGCGGGAGGCGGGCTGACGCCCATCCGCTCGAGCGCGCCCAGCACTTCGGCAAGGACGCCGCGCCGCGCCACAAGCGATTTCCGGATCGTCTCCTGCTGGGAGCGCAAACCATCGAGCCTGGCGGAAATGTCCTCGATGTCCTGGCTGAGCTTGCGCTCGGTCTTCGCCGACTGGATCAGGGCGGCGGTGATGGTCGCTTGGTCCTTCTTTATGCCGGCGATCTCGCTGGTCAGAGCAGCGAGTTTCTGGGCGGAAAGCGTCATCTCCTGGGAGAGGCGGTCGTATTCGGCCTCGCTTTGAGCATGCTTCGCTTCGAGTTCGGTCACCGCTCCGGCGCGCGCCGGTCGGCTCGCGGCCGACGCGCAGAGCGCGAGCGCCGCCAGCCCCGCATAAAGCGCGGCCGCGCCGTTTCGTACGAAGACCCGAACCATCTATTCTCGCGACGCCGTCAATCGCCACTGTCCAGCATCCGACTGTATGAAGCCGGCGTTAAGGAACGATAAACCATGTGCCCGTGTTCAGGGCCCGAATTTTGCCCATGCCATGGCATTTTTTCGGCCGGCGGTCTTTCTCGTCAAATCGGGCGAAGTCCTTTCCGCTTCGGCAGATCGGTCGCGGCGGCTTAACAGCTTATTTCTGTTTTGAACCTATGGTCGCCCCCGAGAACGGGGTGGGGCAACGGTGATCCAGGGCATTTTCATATCGCTGCTCAATCCTATCCTTGCGTTGTCGCTTTCCGGCCTGTTTCTCAAGCTGTGGACGGAGCGCAAGGGGCAGGTCCATGTCCTGTTCTTCTCCACGGGCTATCTCTGTTACGCAACAGCCTTTGGCCTGCAGGCGTCGTCCTGGCCCCTGGGCGATCCCGGCAACGGTCTCCTTTCCAACTTCTTCCTCCTCGGCGCCTTCGGCGCGATCATCCATGGCATGATGCTGAGGCGGCGGCACCCGACGCCGGTTGCCGCGCTGGCCACGCTTGCCGTGCTCGGCTTCGCCGCCCAGTTCTGGTTCGCTCTCGTCCAGCCGGACATGACCGGCCGCATCTACGCGGTGAATTTCTGCTATGGTGGCATGATGCTCGTCGCGGCAGGGGAGATGCGCGGCTTTCCCGACAAGACGCCGGTCGAGCGACTGCTCTTTGCCGTCGTGCTCACCATCGGCGTCTATTCCTTCGCCAGGACCATCGGCGTTTCAATAGTGCAGGGCCACATCACCGAGCGGTCGCAATATCTCGGATCTCTCACCTGGCTGGTGCTCAATTTCTCGGCCGCCCTTTTCGCCCTCATCATGGCGCTCACCCTCGTCTACATGGTGGTGCTCGACGCGATGCAGGATCTGCGGAAGGAATCGATGACCGACCTTCTGTCGGGTCTGTTGAACCGGCGCGGCTTCGAGGAGAATGGACGCAAGGTCCTGACGCATGCCGGCGGACTCGGGCTGCCGGCCGCGCTCGTCATTTGCGACATCGATCACTTCAAGTCGGTCAACGACCGCTTCGGACATGCCTGCGGCGACCACGTCATCGCGGCTTTCGCCCGCTGCCTGCGCGAGGCGGCGGGCGGCCGCTATGTCGCGGCGCGTATCGGCGGCGAGGAATTCGCGGTCGTGCTGTCGGGCGCGAACCTGAAGGCCGGGCGGCTTTTCGCCGAGGCCATTCGTCATGCCTGCTCGACGCTCAAGGTGGCCGGCCTGCCGGAGAACTGCATGGTGACCGCCAGTTTCGGCGTCGCCGAGATGCAGGCGGGGGAGGACCTGACCTCGCTGATGCGGCGCGCCGATGCGGCTCTCTACGAGGCCAAGAGGCGCGGCCGCGACCGGGTGCGCAGTGCGGATATGCGCCCGGAGACGATAAAGCGCGGCGCCACGAACCCGCCGCTTTCGGTGCGGACCGGCAACTGACAGCCGGCTATATCAGTCGCAGTCCCTCGCCGGCACGGGCACGACATTATCGGGAAGGCCGTACATGTAGCTGCGCCCATGCAGCAGCACGGCGCACTCGCCGCGATGGACATAGACGTGGTCGCCCGGCGTCTCTGGCAGGCGCTGGACATGCGGACCATGATCGTCCGAGGCGCGCGCAAGCTGCTCCGCCATATAGCCCTTGCCAACGACGATGCGCTTATAGCCCGCCGGAGAGTAGACGACGAGATTGCCGAAGGAATCGGCATAGGCATACTCCTGGTAGAGGCCGCCCGCGGCTGCGGGAGCGGCGAGCGCAACGGCGACAAGGCATCCGAGGAGCGGAACCTTCAGCCCCCGGCCGGATGATGATTGCAAGTTCATGACGCGTCCTTTCGAGAGAGGTCACGGTCTCCTCGAATCGGAATTTAACTCTTTATTAACCATTGTCACCTCGCGGCCGTTTGCGTCTCATCCCAATTCCCTGGACATGGTTAACGCCGAGGGCCGCCATTGATCCGTCCGTGGCAATTGGCTTAGACCATAGGCTGAATCGCCAGCGGGACGTGGAGGGGATGGCCGAGACGGGAAAAGATGCCGGCGCAGACCGCGCCACGGCCGAAACGCCGCCCCGGCCGGCCGTAGCCGGCGGGGAGCGGAGCGGCCCGCTCGCCGCCTTTCGGTCGTTTGCGCCGGCAATCGTCTGCCTGCTTTTCCTGCCTGCCTGCGTCCCGCCCGATCCGCCCGAGCCGGCCGTGGCGGCGACCGCCCCGACGCGCTACGCCAGCTACCGCTGCGACGACGAGGGGGAGATAACGCTCGAGAATTTCCGCACCTCGGTCCACGTGGTCGACGGGCGGGGCGTCGACATCGAGCTTCCGGCCGCGCCGCCGGACCAGACCGCGCGCTACGGCCAGCCGGGTTATGCTCTGATCCTCGAAAAGGGCACGGCGCTCTGGATGGTGGCCGGCAAGCGCCCCGTCAACTGCAAGCGCGAAAACGATCCGGCCTGAGGCGGTCGCCCGAGGCGGCCGGTCCGGCCGTTTGGGGCAGCCCGTACTTTCGTGCTGGCCCAGCCGCCGCTCAATCGATTAAGGCCATAAGCAGCCGTCCTGAAACGCCTATTTGTCTTTGACGCAATGCAGCAAGCGTTCTAGAACCGTGCCTGCACATGCGGCCTCCGGCATTCCCGAACCTTCGCAACGTCCGGCCGGCCGGAACCGAAGACGGGGAAAAGGATGAGCAAACAGACTGCGGCCGCCGCGCGTCCCCTTTCGCCGCATCTCCAGATCTACCGCTTCATTCCCACCATGGTGATGTCGATCCTGCATCGCATCACCGGCGGCGCCCTCTATTTCGGGACGCTGCTGCTCGCCTGGTGGCTGATCGCCGCGGCCACCTCGGAGCATGCCTTCAATATTGCCAACGCCTTCTTCGGGTCATGGATCGGACGACTGATCCTCCTCGGCTACACCTGGGCTCTGCTGCACCATTTGCTCGGCGGCGTCCGTCATCTGATCTGGGACACCGGCACCTGGATCGAAAAGGAAAATTCGACCAGGCTGGCATGGGCCACGATCATCGGTTCGGTCGTTCTCACGGTGGTCGTCTGGATCGTCGGCTACGCGGCAAGGGGGGCGTTCTGATGGCGGAGATGCGCACGCCCATGAGAAAAATCCGCGGGCTCGGAGCGACGGGCGAGGGGACCGGGCATTTCTGGCGCATCCGCGTCACTTCGGTCGCGCTGATCATCCTGACGCTCTATTTCCTCGGCCTCGTCATCTCCCTGAACGGCGCGGACTACCAGACGGTGCATGCGGCGCTGGCGCAGCCTTTCGCCGCCATCATGATGGCGCTCTTCGTGGTCATAGGGCTCATCCACATGCGGCTCGGCATGCAGGAAATCATCGAGGACTATATCCATGAAGAGGGACAGAAGCTGGCGCTCCTGATCCTCTCGATCTTCTTTTGCGTGGCGGTCGGCGCCGCGTCGATCTTCGCACTCATCAAACTGACGCTTGGAGGCTGACGGATGGCAAAGGCTTCCAGCAACGGGGCGCCTTCCGTCGGCGCCAGGGCATATAGCTATGTCGATCACGCCTTCGACGTGGTGGTGGTCGGCGCCGGCGGCGCCGGGCTGCGCGCCACGCTCGGCATGGCCGAGCAGGGATTGCGCACCGCCTGCATCACCAAGGTGTTCCCGACGCGCTCGCACACGGTGGCGGCGCAGGGCGGCATCGCCGCCTCGCTGCAGAACATGGGGCCCGATTCGTGGCAGTGGCACCTCTACGACACGGTCAAGGGGTCGGACTGGCTGGGCGATGTCGATGCCATGGAGTACATGGTGCGGCAGGCGCCGGCCGCGGTCTATGAACTCGAGCACTATGGTGTTCCCTTCAGCCGAACCGAAGACGGGCGGATCTACCAGCGCCCCTTCGGCGGCCACATGACCGAGTTCGGCGAGGGCCCGCCCGTACAGCGCACCTGCGCGGCCGCGGACCGGACCGGGCACGCCATCCTGCACACGCTCTACGGCCAGTCCGTGAAGCACAACGCGCAGTTCTTCATCGAGTATTTCGCGATCGACCTGATCATGAGTGCGGACGGGGTCTGCACCGGCGTCGTCGCCTGGAACCTCGACGACGGCACCATCCATCGCTTTTCGGCGAAGATGGTGGTGCTGGCGACCGGCGGCTATGGCCGCGCCTATTTCTCCGCGACTTCGGCGCATACCTGCACGGGCGACGGCGGCGGCATGGTGGCCCGCGCCGGCCTGCCCCTGCAGGACATGGAGTTCGTGCAGTTCCATCCGACCGGCATCTACGGCGCCGGCTGCCTGATCACCGAGGGCGCGCGCGGCGAGGGCGGCTATCTGGTCAATTCGGAAGGCGAGCGCTTCATGGAGCGCTATGCGCCGAGCGCCAAGGACCTCGCCTCGCGCGACGTGGTTTCGCGCTGCATGACGCTCGAAATCCGCGAGGGACGCGGCGTCGGAAAGAAGAAGGATCACATCTTCCTGCATCTCGACCATCTCGATCCGGCGGTGCTGGCCGAAAGGCTGCCGGGCATTTCCGAATCGGCGCGCATCTTCGCGGGCGTGGACGTGACCAAGGACCCGATCCCGGTCCTGCCGACGGTGCACTACAATATGGGCGGCATCCCGACCAATTACTGGGGCGAGGCGCTCAACCCGACCGAGGCCGAGCCCAACCGGGTGCAGCCCGGCCTGATGGCGGTCGGCGAAGCGGGCTGCGCCTCGGTGCACGGCGCCAACCGGCTCGGCTCCAATTCGCTGATCGACCTCGTCGTCTTCGGCCGCGCCGCGGCGATCCGCGCCGGCGAGGTCGTTGATCGCAATGCCGCCATTCCCGCGCCGGACAAGGCGGCGGTCGAGAAGATCATGGACCGGTTCGACCGCCTGCGCCACGCCAACGGCCGTTATCCGACCGCGGAGTTGCGCGAGAAGATGCAGCGCACCATGCAGGAGGACGCCGCCGTCTTCCGCACCGAGGAGACGCTGAAGCAGGGCTGCCGGCGCATCTCGGAGATCTGGAACGAGCTTTCGGACATAAGGGTGACCGACCGCTCGATGATCTGGAACTCCGACCTCGTCGAGACGCTGGAACTCGAGAATCTGATGACGAACGCCATCGTCACCGTCTACGGCGCCGAGGCGCGGCATGAGAGCCGGGGCGCGCATGCGCGCGAGGATTTCCCCGAGCGCGACGACGCGACCTGGCGCAAGCACACGCTGGCCTGGGTGAATGGCAAGGGGGACGTGACGCTCGCCTACCGGCCCGTCCATACCGAGCCGCTGCTTGCCGAAGCCGATGGCGGCATCAGCCTCGCCCGGATTGCGCCGAAGAAGCGGGTGTATTGAACCGACTGTGTTATGTTCGAAATGGCAAAGGAAGGAAGGTTGCCATGAACATGATGGGGCATAACAGGGGGGGGCCATTCGTCCGGGATATGCGGATGCTTCGAATTGAAGAGAACAATGATCTCGGCCCCGCGATTGCCCAAGCTGCGGATGGTTAGCTTTTCGCCATGCTGATCGTGTCGAACAGATACCGGCTGGCGACGATGCTGGTGCCGAAATGCGCATCGACGACGCTGATCTCGATATTGGCGAGGCTGCACGACCTGCCGCCGCAGCGGCGGGATCGGGTGGTTCTGGACAAAATCTATTCGCCGAACGAGAAAATCGACCGCCATTCGCCGCTGATCGCGCTGCAGGAGACTCGGATCGCCGAGGCGCGCGAGGCGTTCGGCGACTACATCTGGTTTGCGGTGGTGCGCGATCCGTATGGCCGCCTGCTCTCCAATTACCACAACAAAATCAACCGCTTTTGCGCCGAGTTCCGCAAGGATCTCTATCTGCGCTACAAGATGGTCCAGGTCTTGCAGGGTCCCGCGAGCTGGCGCGATGTGCGCAGGGTCATGCCATATCTCCATTCGCACGTGACCTATCGCGAATTCGTGGAGACGCTGCAGCGGCACGGCGTCGACTGGGACCGGCACTTCAAGAAGCAGTCGGATATCCTTCAGCTGGGCGAGATCGAATATACGCGGCTGATAAGGCTGGAATCGTTTCAGGACGAGTTAACGGAATTGTTGCGCGCTGCCGGCGTTTCCGAGGCAAGGCTCGGAAAGACCGGCCATGCGGGCCGGCGGAACGTTTCGCGCCGGGCAGCGCTGGCCGGCACGCCCGAAGATGTCGCCGCACGGGCGGCGGTGCATCAACTCTACCGGGATGATTTCACGAGGCTGGGCTATGCCGCGTAGACGTCCCGACAGGGCCGGTGAACGACGCCGTTCGCGGCCGCAGATGATCACGTGAGGAATAGTCATGGTTGCGCTCACATTGCCTAAGAATTCCAAGGTTCGGGAAGGCAAGACCTGGCCGAAGCCGGAAGGGGCGACCAATCTGCGCGAGTACCGCATCTATCGCTGGTCGCCCGACGACGGCGAGAACCCGCGCATCGATACCTACTATGTCGACATGGACGATTGTGGGCCGATGGTGCTGGACGCGCTCCTGTGGATCAAGAACAAGGTCGACCCGACGCTGACGCTGCGCCGCTCCTGCCGCGAGGGCATCTGCGGCTCGTGCGCCATGAATATCGACGGAACCAATACGCTCGCCTGCACCAAGGGCGCGGACGAAATCTCGGGCGCGGTGAAGATATACCCCCTGCCGCACATGCCGGTGGTCAAGGACCTCGTGCCGGACCTGACCGTGCCTTACGCGCAGCTCACCTCGATCCAGCCCTATCTGCAAACGGTCTCGCCGCCGCCGGAAAAGGAATGGCTGCAGAGCCATGACGACCGAGCGAAGCTCGACGGGCTTTACGAATGCATATTGTGCTTCTGCTGCCAGACCTCGTGCCCGAGCTACTGGTGGAACGGGGAGCGCTATCTCGGCCCGGCGGTGCTCCTGCAGGCCTATCGCTGGCTGATCGACTCCAGGGACGAGGCGACCGGCGAGCGGCTGGACAATCTGGAGGACCCCTTCCGCCTCTACCGCTGCCACACGATCATGAACTGCACGCAGACCTGTCCGAAAGGCCTGAACCCGGCCAAGGCCATCGCCGAGATCAAGAAGATGATGGTCGAGCGGCGGGTGTAGCAGCCGATGTTCCAGCTATTCGGTGCGTCCTTCGAGGCTCGCCCTACGGGCTCGCACCTCAGGATGAGGAAGGTTTCCGCCTCGCTCCGTTCCTCTGAGGCGTCGGCATCGACGGGACTCCACCTCGCACGGCATGTCAGAAAGAGGGAGGACTGGCACCAACCTCCCTCATCCTGAGGTGCGAGCGAAGCGAGCCTTGAAGGACGCACCCACACACGTCACGCAGCCGTGTAGCGGCGTGACTTGAAACCCAATCGTGCGCTGGTACGTGTAACCCGGTACCTCCGGAGATCGCGCCCAATGCTTCGCAGCCTCGCCGTCACGCTTCTTCTTGCTTCGGCTCCGGCCCTCTATTCGACCTTACCGGCCGCCGCCGAAACGCAGACGGCGATCTTCGCCGGCGGGTGCTTCTGGTGCGTCGAATCCGATTTCGACCATGTGCCGGGCGTGATCTCGACGACTTCCGGCTATACGGGCGGACACGTCAAGGATCCGAGTTACGAGCAGGTCGTCACCGAGACGACCGGCCACCGGGAGTCGGAAAAGATCGAGTTCGATACGTCCAGGACGAGCTACGCCAAGCTGCTCGACATCTATTTTCATGCGACCGACCCGACCGACGGAGGCGGGCAGTTCTGCGACCGCGGCGAGAGCTATACGCCGGCGATCTTCTACCTGAACGCGGAGCAGAAGAAGGAGGCGGAAGAAGCGAAGGCGGCGGCAGCCAAGGAACTCGGCCAGCCCATCTTCACAAAGATCCTGCCGGCCTCGACCTTCTATCCGGCGGAGGACTACCACCAGAATTATTACCGGAAGAACCCGCTGCGCTACAAATACTACCGCTACGGCTGCGGGCGTGATGCCCGCCTCGAACAGCTCTGGGGCAAGGAAGCCCATCGCGGGATCAAGGAGTAGTGCCGGGACTTGCCGGGCCGCCACGTAGCCTTTTCCGTACAATCAACAATCGGAAGCCACCCCCTCACCGCCCCGCATCGCTCGGGACCAATCCCCCACAAAAAGGGGGCTCCGGGGATGCGGCGGTAAATGCCCGCGACAACCAAACCCCCACCAGCGGGGGGGCGG
>JBQCFH010000184.1:0-7719 GCA_051959385.1 Rhizobiaceae bacterium
CAGGCCACGAAGCGCATCACCCCGTCCTGGTCGAAAAGCAGGATGGACGCGCGCCGGCACTTCAGCGTGTCGATGATCGCGTCGAGCGAGGCGTCGTACACTTCAGCGGACGACTTCGCCCGGTAGAGACGATCGGTCAGCTGGTAGAAATTCGAGATCGTGCTGATGCGCTCGACAAGTTCCGCGCGGTGTTGGAGCGCGGCAAGGGAAGTGGCGGCGGAACGGGCGAGGGCCTCGAGCCGCCTCATCGCGAGCGGTTCCAGTGCGTGGCGGGTTCTCCAGAAAACGCCGATCGCGGAGCCAAGATGCTCGTGCCCGCCCGGAACGATCGCCATGCTGGCAATCCCCGCCTTGCGCTCGGCGGCGTAGAGCGGCTCCGTTGTGGCCTGCACGTCGGCGACGATGACCGCCTTTTGCTGCTCCATGCAGCGGGCGAATATGCATTCGTCAGCGGGCAGAAGATCGCCGGTCTTGGCGGGCGTGGTTCCGTCCGCCGCGAGGAAGAGGCAATCGCCATGCCTTCTTGTCACAAAGCAATAGCCGTCCGCGTTCGCGACGTTCACCGCGGCGGTACCGGCCGCAATGCCGATTTCGAATTCGGTCTTGGCCGAGACCAGAACCTCGATCGCGTCGACGATGGGCGTCGGCTGGATGCCGGCTCCGCCGTCGAGATCGCGCGGATTGGCCTGCCCGGCGCTCATTTGCCGCGATCGCTCGCAGGCAGAGCGCCATGTTCCGCTGCCCTCATTGCAAATTAGCCCTCAACCACAACCCCCGCGCACCAGAAACCATGGACCGGCGCGATGCAAGAACTCATTTCTCCGGGAAAGGTTCCGCGGCAGCGTGCTCGCCGGCCGGCCGAGCGACAGGCGAGCGAAACCGGCCGTTTGGGAACGGGTCAAACCCCGCAGGCTGCCTCAGCTGCTGGGGTTCTCGCGAATGGCATGCACGTCGTCCGCATCGATCCCGGCGGCGCGATTGCCGAAGGAATTCCGGACATAGTTGACCACGGCCGCGATCTCCTGGTCGGTCAACTTCCAGGAGAAAGGCGGCATGGAATGCGGCGTCGGATATTTGTCCGTCGGCGCCGAGCGCACGCCTTCAAGCACGGCGCGGATGACCGTCTTCGGGTTGCTCGATTGGGCGACCGAGGACCCCTTGAGCGGAGCGAACATGGTGGGCACGCCGCTTCCGTCCGGTGCATGGCAGGCGGAGCATTGCGCGGCATAGATTTGAGCTCCGACTGACTGCGCGTGCTTGCTCTGGTCATCGCTCAGCTTTGCGGGTTCCTTGTCGCCGCGGGCCGGGATTCCCTTCACATAGGTGGCGATCGCCTCAAGGTCCTGGTCGTCAAGGTATTGCGTCGAGTGCTCGATCACATCGGACATGGGGCCGAAGGCGGCCGATTTTTTGTTGCGGCCGAACTTCAGGTAGCTGACGAGATCGTCCTTAGACCAGTCGCCGATTCCGTCGCGGGTGTCGGATGAAAGGGAGGGCGCCCACCATCCTTCGACCTGGCCTCCGGAGTAGCGCTTGCTGTCTTCCTCCGCGCCGAGCACATCCTTCGGCGTGTGGCACATGCCGCAATGCTCGAGGCCTTCGACGAGATACTTGCCGCGGTTCCACACGGCCGATTTCTCCGGGTCCGGCTGGAAGGGATGCGGCTTGAAGTTGATGAGGTTCCAGCCGCGCATGAGGAAGCGCCAATTGAGAGGCCAGATGAATTCCGGTGGGCGCACGCGCTGTTGGACCGGCTTGAGCGTCTTCAGATAGGCGAAGATCGCGTCGGAATCTTCCCGCTTGAGGATGGTGAAATGGGTATAGGGGAAGGCGGGATAAAGCCGGTCTCCGTCCGGCTCGCGCCCCTTCGTCATCGCCCGATAGAAGTCGTCGGCGTTCCACTTCCCGATTCCGGTCTCCTCATCCGGCGTCAGGTTGGCCGTGTAGATGGTGCCGAAAGGCGTCTGCAGCGAATAGTTGCCGGCCATCGGCTTCGACGGGTCGGTGGTATGGCAGGCAGCGCAGTCGCCGGCGTGGGTGAGGTATAGGCCCCGCTGGATCGTGGTCCATTCATTCTGGGCTGCGAGCGCCGGCGCGACGGCAAGGGCCAGGAAGGCGGCGGTCCCAAGGAAGGAAGCTTTCAACTTTGCCTCCTATGCCTGGACGAGCGGGCCCGGCGCCCGCAGATATTGTTCGCGGATCGCTTTTGCCGCGTGATAGGCCAGGGCTCCGACCGTGCCGGTCGGGTTGTAGCCCGCATTCTGGGGAAACGCGCCGGAGCCGAGCAGGAACAGGTTCGGGACATCCCAGCACTGCAGGTATTTGTTGGTCACGCTGTCGCGTGGATTGGCGCCCATGATCGTGCCGCCGGTATTGTGCGTCGTCTGGTAGGGGACGATCGAATAGTGGCCGTCACGGCCGTTGACCTTTATCTCGCGCGGCTTCATCGCCTTGGCGATCGCCGTGGCCTTGTCCGTCAGATACTTGGACATCTTGTGCTCGTTCTCGGTGAAGTCGAACGTCATGCGCAGCAGAGGACGCCCGTAGACGTCCTTGTAGGTCGGGTCGAGGTCGAGATAGTTCTGGCGATGGCTCATGACGGCGCCGTGCGTCGCGAGCGAGGTTGAGCGGAGATAGTTGTCCCGAACGGCCTTCTTCCACTTCGCTCCCCATTTCGGAGTCCCGTCCGGAACCGGGTGGGTCTCGATCGGCCGGCCGTTCGTCGTCCATTGGGCGATGTAGCCGCCTCCGATGAAGCCGAGGCCGGTGTGATCGAAATTGTCGCCGTTGAAATCGTCGACGATCATGCCGAGCGCACCGGCGCCAACGAAGTTGTTGAAGTACTTGTCGTCGTAGAAAAGGTTGACGCTGGATGTGATCTGATAGGCGTAATTCTTGCCGACCACGCCTTGTCCCGTTGCCGGGTCATAGGGCTGCCCGATCCTGGAAACGAGCATGAGGTGGACGTTGCTCAGGATGTAGGAAGCAAGGATCACCAGATCGGCGGGCTGTTCCCACACCTGGCCCTCGGTATCGATATATTCGACCCCCGTCGCCCGCTTGCCGGCGCGATCCGTCAGGACCCGCAGGACCTCCGATTCCGTGCGCAGCGTGAAGTTGTTCCGGCGCATCAGCACGGGCAGGATCGTCGTCTGCGCCGTCGCCTTCGAGTAGTTGCCGCAAGCGAACTTCTCGCAGAAGCCGCAATAGGTACAAGGTCCCAACCCGACACCGAGCGGATTGGTATAGGGCCGGCTCATATTGGCGGACGGCGCGGGAAACGGATGAAAGCCCAAGCCGGCCGCGGCCTCTTTGAAAAGGAGAGGAGCGTAGACCATCTCCATCGGCGGGTTAGGATAATCGCGGGCGCGCGCGCCCTCGAAGGGATTGCCGCCATCCTGCTTCACGCCCTTGATGTTTCCCGCCTTGCCGCTGATGCCGCAGATATATTCGAACTGGTCGTAGTGCGGCTCGAGTTCCTCGTAAGTGACGCCCCAATCCTGGACGGTCATGCCTTCCGGAAGCGGGCCGTAGCGCTGCTCGTTGTGCGTCTTGGTGAGGAAGTCCGTAGGCAGGAAGCGCCAGGTCTGACCGTTCCAGTGGAGGCCGGAACCGCCGACATTGGTGCCCGGCAGGAAGGAACCCAGGCGCCGCATCGGAAGCGCCGTTTGCGATGGGCTATTGCGGAAGGTCAGCGTTCCGCGGGCGAGTTCCTCGAACAGTTCGCCCCGATAGCGGTAGCGCAGCTCGTCCTGCGCATTGGTGACGGCGAAGTCCGTCGACGTGTCGCGCCACAAGCCGCGTTCGAGGGCGAGCACCTCGAGGCCTTCGGCCGTCAGCTGTTCCGCCATGATGGCGCCGGTCCAGCCGAATCCGACAATAAGGACGTCGACGGAGGGAAGTTTGCGAGCCATGGAAATGTTTCTTCTGCCGGAGGATTGCAGGCTATTGCGAGGGAGTACCGGGGCCGAAGGAATCGACACCGGCGACTGAGACCGGCTCGATCTCGAGCTTCTGGTTGTGTTTCGCGACGTAGGGGCGGTAATCGTAGCGGGCGCCCGGAAAGCCGATCATCTTCCAGCCGACCATGTCCTTGTTGCCGCCATGGACGGGATCGCTGAAGAAGCCTTCGATCGTGTTCTGCAGGAACATCTTGAAGAAGGTCTTCGCGTCGACCCCCTTCAGTTCGATGTCTCCCTTCTCGAGGCCCTTGAGCACATCGTCCTGCTGGGAGGGAGACAGGTCCGAAAACCTCTTGCCGCCGTATTTCTCCCCGCAATGGTTGTCGATGGCCTTGATGGCGGCCCGATAGAGAGGCGCCGGCGCCAGCCGCGACTGGAAGCCCTGGGTCTCTTGGCCTTTCTCCCAGGGCCCCTGCATATACCAGGATTCCGCCCGTCCGAACGGACCGGCGAGTTGGTCGTCGAGGAAGTGGACGACGCCCGCTTCGGTCGCGCTCGGCCATTCGTCCTTGGGTATGAGCCGATCGACGGCGGCTTCGATGAACGTTCTCTCTTCCGGCGTGAAGAATTTGGCGGCCGCCGGGCTTGCGCGCTCGGGCGCCAAAGCGACGTTGGGGGTCCAGGGCTCGGCGCCCTGATATTCGCGTGCCAGGCTGGGGAGAATGACTTGGGCGGTGGAACCTGCCGCGATGGTGGCGGTGAGAAAACTGCGGCGGCTGATCGATTTCTTGTTCATTGCGGTGCCTCTAATCGGGACGTAGCGCGCACCGATTCATGAGCAAGACCGCGCGGCACCATTTTAGCCGGCGGGCAAAACGGTGCGTTTTTATGCCGCGGACTTCTTCCTGCCCACGGTTTTTTTCTGCGGGGCGCCACCCTCCTGCGCCAGGCTTTTCTTCAGCACCTCCATTAGATTGACGACGTTCTCCTTCGGTCGCGGCGCGGCCTTGGGAAGCTTCTTGCCCTTACGCTTTGCCTCTATCATTACGATCAGCGCATTCTCGTAGGTGTCCTCGAAGCTGCTCGGATCGAAGCTGGTCCGCTTCTTGTCGATGATCATCGAGGCGATCTCGGCCATGTCCTTGTCGACCTTGATCTTCTTCAAGCCTTCGAAGGCCGAGGAGGCGGCGACCACTTCGTTGTAGTTGCGCAGCGTCGTCATCAGCATGCCCTTGTCCTTCGGCTCGATCAGGGCATAGTGCGTGCGCTGGTAGAGGACGATGCAGGCCATCGCCGCCATCTTCTTGCGGGCGAGCGCTTCGCGGATGACGGCGAACGCCTCGGCCGACGCGGCGGCGGCCGGGATCATGGAGTAGGGTTTCTCGAAATAGACCGGGTCCACGGATGCTTTCTCGACGAAGCCGTCGATGTCGACCGTGTGCTCGGTCTGCAGCTTCAGCGCCTTGATCTCGTCGGGCTCGATAAGAAGAAATTCGCCCTTGTCGGTCTCGTAGCCCTTCACCTGGTCTTCGGTCTCGACAAGCTTCCCGGTGCCCTCGTCGATATAGGCGCTCTTCACGGGGAGCCGGTCCTTCCGATTGAGAATGCGGAAATGAATCTTGCCCGCTTCGGAGGTGGCGCCCACGAGCTTGACGCCGCAACTTACCACTCCGAGTTTCAAAAAGCCTTTCCAGATCGCACGAGGTGCGGTGGCCATGCGCCTGCTCCGCCGGGATTAATTCCAACCGAACGGGGAGGCGGGCGAATCGTTCCCGAGACGCGTGGCCGCGCCTCGGTCACGCTGCACGATTCGTTCCGATTGCACGGAGCCTCACCAGAAGGGCGGAGCGCCTTCGGCTTCGAATCCCATGGACGAAAAGGCGGGTACAGAATAGCGTGATGCTCGTAGGCAGCCAGCCGCCCGGGATAGCCGTGGAAAAGAGCCTTCTCAAATATATCTGGACGCACACCAGGGGTCTGCAGATATGGATCTTCATCGTCATCCTGGTGTCGATGCCATTTTACTTCTATTCGCTTGATCTGCCGAAGCAAATCATCAACGGCCCGATCCAGGGGAGGGGCTTTCACTCCCCCACCGACACGCAGACAATCCTGCGCATTGTGCTGCCCTTCTCCGAAACATTGACCGGCAGCCCCGTCGTTCTGTTCTCCGGCCTCAAGCTGTCGCGCCTGCCGCTCCTTCTGGTCCTCTGTGCCGTCTATACGGCTCTCCTGGTCCTGAACGGCTGGTTCAAGCTCTACATCAACACCTACAAGGGAATTACGGGCGAAAGGGTTCTGCGGCGCATTCGCTATGAGATGATAGACCGCGTCCTGCGGTTTCCGGTTCCCCAGGCCAGGCAGGCGAAGCCCTCGGAGATCTCCGGCATCATCAAGGACGAGGTCGACCCGCTTTCGGATTTCATCGGCGATTCCTATTCGGCCCCGCTCTTCCTGGCCGGCCAGGCGCTCACCGCGCTCATCTTCCTCTTCCTGCAGAGTTCCTTTTTCGGGGTGCTTACGCTCGTCGTCGTCGGCATTCAGGTCTGGGTCGTTCCGCGGCTCCGGCGCCGGCTGCTCGTCCTCGGCAGGGACAGGCAAATGACGGCGCGCGAGATGGCGGGGCGGATCGGCGAGATGCTGCAGGGCATCGACGATATCCATCTCAACGATACGTCGAACTTCGTCCGGGCGGATTTCTCGCATCGGCTCGGCAATATCTTCTTCATCCGCCTCGAGCTCTTCAAACGGAAATTCTCCGTCAAGTTCCTGAACAACCTGCTGATGCAGTTGCTGTCCGTGCTCTTCTACCTGATCGGGGGATATTTCGTGCTCACCGGCAGGTTGGATCTGGGCGCCCTGGTGGCGTCGATCGCGGCCTACAAGGATCTTCCGACGCCGGTCAAGGGACTGATCGACTGGGACCAGCAGCGGTTGATGTCGCAGATCCGTTACGCCCACGCTATCGAGGTCTTCAGTCGCGACGACCTGATCCCGGCGCAGCTGCAGGCCCTCGACAACGATTGGAAGCAGATCGAGAAAGGCTTCGAATTCCGCAATGTGAGCTATTACGAGCCGGGAGCGGCGGCGCGGCTGGAATCCTTCACTGCGCATATCGGAGTGGATGAAAGGGTCGCCGTCATAGCCGAACCGCCCGAGAGCGGCGTGCGGCTGCTCGAAATCCTGGCGCGCCTCGCCAGCCCGAGCGGCGGCCGGATCCTGCTCGACGGCGCCGATATAAAGGACCTTCCGGAGGCCGTGACCGGGCAGACCATCGGCTACGCCGACAGTACGGCGTATCTGCCGGTCGGAACGGTGCGAGAACTTCTGGTGGAGGTCCTGCGCAACCAGCCGGCCGCGGGGACACAGGAATCGCCCGCCATGCGTTCGGCGGTCGCGCAGCGGCTGCTAGAGGCGCGGCGCTCGGGCAATTCCGAGTTCGATCCTTACGGGAAGTGGAGCGACCGCAAAGGGATTTCGGGCGATGGCGGAACGGATTTGTCGAGCCATATGCAGTCCGTTATGCGGGTTGCCGGTCTGGGCGGCGAAATCCGCGACATCGGCCTTGCCAGCTACCTCGAACCCGGCGCCGTCGAGACGATCCAGCCACTGATCGGCCAGGCGCGCATCCTCTTGCGCGAAAAGCTCGCGGCGGCAGGGCTGGAGAACCTGGTCGAGCAGTTCCACTACGCCCGCTACAACATGCAGGCATCGGTGGCCGAGAACATCCTGTTCGGCATGCCGACCGATCCGGCCTTTGCGCCGCAGGCGCTCGCGCGCAATCCCGTGGTCAGGGACCTGTTGCAGGAGACGGGGC
>JBQCFH010000185.1:0-12066 GCA_051959385.1 Rhizobiaceae bacterium
GACAATTGGTCGAATTTGAGCAGCGATCAGCAGGCGAAGGTCAAGTCCGACTGCTCGAACATGCAGGCCAACGCCGGCAGCACGGATTCGACGAGCGGCTCCAGCTCCGACAAGATGACCACCGGCAGCACCAGCACCTCCGACAACAGCGCCTCGTCCGGAACCTCCGACACCAGCAGCGCCACGAGCTCCGGCGACAAGATGGCCTCGGTCCAGAAGGTGTGCGACTGGGTGAAGAACATGTAGGCAGGAACTCGGCTGGTCGGCGGCGCAGTGCATTCATTGCCGGTCCGATCCGGGTTTTCCCGCGAATGGACGTCGGCCCCATTGGGGCCGGCGTTTCGTTGTCGGCCTGCAAGTCACCGGCGATGTCAGCAGCGTCGCGGCCCGGCGCATTTTCGGGTGCTCTTCCTCATCGTCTGCGCTAGGTTCGCGCGGCTGAAGGGAGCTGGACGATGAACGGCACGATCCGGGCTGGTATGGGTGGCTGGACCTTCGAGCCGTGGGAGGGGACGTTCTATCCGGACGACCTGCCGAAGAAGCAGCAATTGCATCATGCATCGCGGCGCGTGCCGACGATCGAGGTGAACGGCACCTACTATTCGGGCTTCAAGCCCGCCACCTATGCCAAGTGGGCGGAGGAGACGCCCGACGGCTTCGTCTTTTCGATCAAGGGCAACCGCTTCGTCACCAACCGCAGGGTGCTGGCCGAGGCCGGCGAATCGATCGCGAAATTCTTCGACCAGGGCCTGGAGGAACTGGGGCCCAAGCTGGGGCCGATCGTCTGGCAGTTCGCGCCGACCAAGAAATTCGACGCGGAGGATTTCGGCGCATTCATGAAGCTGCTGCCGGCGAAAGCCGGCGGCCTGAAGCTGCGGCACGTGCTCGAGGTCCGTCACGGCTCGTTCGCCGTGCCCGAATTCGTGGCGCTGGCAAGGCAGCATGGCGCCGCCATCTGCTACGCGCACCATCACGACTACCCGGAGATGGCGGACGTGACGGCCGATTTCATCTATGCGCGGCTGCAGAAGGGCGAGGACGACATACCCACCGCCTACAGGCCGAAGGAGCTCGACCGCTGGGTCGAGCGCGCAAAGGCCTGGGCCGAAGGCGGCCAGCCGGACGATCTGCCGCTGGCCGACCCGTCGCACCGGCCTGAAAAGAAGGCGCGCGACGTCTTCGTCTACTTCATCCACGAGGGCAAGATCCGCGCCCCGCACGCCGCCATGGCCTTCATGGAGCGCGTCGGCGATGCCGGGTAGTCAGCGCACCGGCGGCTGCGGCGCCGGGTCCGGATCGGGGCCGGGAAACGGCTCCGGCCGCGGCGGGATGGGGTTCGGGATCGGGCGCGGCTCGCTGCCGGCCTGCTTCGGGGGCTCGCGGTTCTCGTCGGGGTTCGGGTTCGGCTCCTCGTCGGGCAGCAGGTCGGGATCGGGCTCCTTGACGTCCGGCTTCCAGGTCGGCGCGGGAGGCGGCGGCGTGGCGGGCGGTTCGGGCGGGCGCGGATCGGGCATGGCCAACTCCTTTGCCCGCATAACGGCGCGTCGGCCACGCGGTTCCGCAACCGGCGATGGGCCCGCCCGGCTCGGTTCAATGTTACTGTTGCGAAACGGGCTTGAGCGGAGCCGGCTTGGGCGTCAAAGTGCCGCTAAAGAATGCCCGTGCGAATCGCCGGCGGGCCATGCGAGGCCCTGGATGGGCTTCGGCGAGGGGGAGATGCGGATGCGGAAAGCTGTCGCCTGCCTGATGCTCGTGGCTCTGGCGCTTGCCCGGCCCGCGCTCGCCGAGACGTTAACCTTCACCGCCACGCTCAAGGGCAGCAACGAAGTGCCTCCGAACCAGAGCGCCGCCAAGGGCGATGCCGAGGTGACTTTCGACACCGACACCAAGCTTCTTTCATGGACGGTCAATTACTCCGGCCTCAGCGGACCGCCAATCGGCGCGCATATACACGGGCTGGCCGATCCGGGCAGCAATGCCGGCATCATGATCCCCTTCCCGACGTTGGCGAGCCCCATCACGGGCTCGAAGACGCTGAGCCCGCTCGAGGTGGAAGGGCTGACGACCGGTCGCCTCTACGTCAACCTCCACACCAGGCTGCATCCGGGCGGCGAGATCCGCGGGCAGCTGGTCAGGAAACAGTGACGCGTCAGGCCGCCCGGCGCGAGGCGCCGGGCCCCGCGCGCGTCCCCAGAAGTTCGAGGAAGGCCGGGATGGCGAGCGGCGGCGACACCAGGTAGCCCTGCCCCTTGCCGACGCCGCAGGCGCGCAGCGCGGCGGCCTGTTCCTCGCGCTCGATCCCCTCTGCGACGATGCTCATCTCCATTTCGGCTGCCAAGCGCACGAGCATCTCGATGACGACATTGGCGGATAGGTCGCGGTTGACCGAATCGATGAAGAACTTGTCGATCTTCAGCACGTCGGCGCCGAGCCGCTGGATCTGCGACAGGCCGCTATGGCCGATGCCGACATCGTCGAGCGCGACGCGGAAGCCGAGCGACCGCACCTCCGCGACCAGCGCCGCCGCCTGCGCCAGGTCGTCGAAGCCTTCGCGCTCAGTCAGTTCCAGCGTGATCTGGTTCGCCCTCACGCCCGCGGCGGCGACCTCGCGGCGCAGTTCTTGGACGAAGTCGGAGGAAACGAAATGGCGCGGCGCGATGTTGATCGACAGGCGGAACTCCGGATGGCGGCGCATCACCTGCCCCAGCTCCTCTAGCGCCCTGGCCAGGAGCTGCCAGGTGATCGCGGCGATGCGGCCGCTCTCCTCGGCAAGCTCGATGAAGCGCGACGGCGGGATCACGGTCCCGTCGCGGCGCACCTGCCGGGCCAGCACCTCGGCGCCGACGATGGCCTCCGTCTTGAGATCGAAGATCGGCTGCAGGTAGGGCTGGAACTCGCCGGCCGCAATGGCGCGGTCGAGATCCTCCACCGGGTTGCGCGGCCGGAACACGACGCGCGCAAGGAGCACGCCGAACGCCGCGCCCAGCGCGAGCGACAGGATCATGATCGGCCAGTAGGGCTGCGTGTCCCAGTTGCCGAGCGCCGGCCTCTCGACGCTGACGACCACGCGGATCGGATAGAGGGAGGACTGCGCCGTCAGGCTGACTTCGTCCGGCAAGGCGGCGGTCTTGTCGCCCTCGCCGGTAAGCGGCAGGCCGTTCTCCAGCTCGAAACGGATGCTGCCATGGTCGCGCAGTTCCATCGGCAGGATGTCGAGCAGGGAGCTGCTGACGCCGACGATCGCCGCCACGCCGTGGTCCTGGTCGATGTCCTTCATCAGGCCGAGCGCCTTGCCGAAGAACTGGTCCACCCGGAAGAAGCGCAGCGACGGGTCGCTCGGCGAGGCGAGCATCTCGCCCCGCTGCACCCAGCCCTGGTCGAACTCCAGCGTTTCGGAATAGGCCGAGCATTTGATCGCGCCCTGGTGGTCGACCATGCGGATGTCCTTGATCGACCCGCGCTGGTAGACGCTGAGGCGCACGCCCTGCAGCGAGGCCGGATCGCAGCCCGCCGGTCCTTTCCGGGCGATATCGTCGAGCAGCGACAGGCTGTCGGTCACCACCGCCTCGGAACGGCGCAGCGCCACCTTGCTGAGTTCTTCGAGCTGGCGGGCGTGCTGCTGCCCGATCAGCGCGGTCGCCGCGAAATGGCCGCCGGTCAGGAAGACGGCGACGGAGGCCGCGATGAGCGCGCATTTGACGAGCAGAGGCCAGCGCTTGGTCATGGTGGTCTCGGGTTGAAGACAGCCGAGTATAGCCTGCCGACGTCAAGAATCGGTTTAAGACTTGGCCGATCCGAATCGCGGGCCGGCAAAAAAGCTGCCGGCGGACGCCGCCCTCCGAGGAGTGGTGCGGACGGCGGGGATCGAACCCGCACGGGCAAGGCCCGAGGGATTTTAAGTCCCTTGCGTCTACCAGTTCCGCCACGTCCGCGCCCTTGAACGCGTAGACGAGGCCCGCGCGCCGATCAAGCCGCAAACGCCCGGTCCGCGATGCGCCGGATGAGCGCGACGGTCTGATCCGGCAGCGCATATTGCAGCATGTGGCCGATGCCGGACACGATCTCGAGGTCGAGCCCCTTCACCTTGCCCTCCATGGCAAGGCCCTGCTTTTCGTAGTCGAGCACCCGGTCGGCGTCGCCGAAGAGAATGCCGACCGGCATTTGCAGCTCGCCGTAGCGCGCCTGCAGCCGGCGCAGGTCGCGGCCCGAGCTGACGAAGTCGGTCGAGGTCGCGTAGAAATGGCTCGGGCGCAGCCCGATCATGGCGCCGCCGGCGGTGGCGTAGTCCGCCGGCGGCTGCTGCGGCCCGAAGACGAAATCGAGCACCGCCGGCGCGTTTCTGATGGCGCGCGGCGCCGAGACCGTCCAGGCGACCAGCCGCCGCTTCCATGGCGAGGGGATCCAGAGGTCGCGGAAGCCCTCCGGGATGCCGCCGCCGAAATGGGTGAGCGGCGAAATCAGCACCAGCCCGGAGACGTCGTCCGGAAAATCGAGCGCGGTCTGCAGCGCGATGGCGCCGCCGAGCGAATGGCCGACGAGAAGCGGCTTCTCCAGGCCGAGCGTCTCGATGAAGCGGTGGACGCCGCGCGCCTGGTCGGTGAGGCGTCCGTCGCTGCCGTCGGTGCGGGTCGACCAGCCGGAGCCGGCGCGGTCGAGCGCGATCAGCCGGTAGCCGGGGCCGAGCTTGTCGAAGAGCGGGTAGAGGAAATGATGGAGCGTGCCGCCGAGCCCGTGGATGAAGAGGATCGGCCGTCCCTCCCCGCGCTCGACATAGTGGATGCGGTTGCCGTCGACCGTGGCGAACTTGCCGGCCGGCGGGACGGATTTCTCGGCGCGCCGCGCGATGCGGCGCGTGACGAAATAGAGGTAGAGCCCGGCGATGACCGCCGCGGCCAGGAGCGCCGCCAGCACGCCGATGATCACCGTCAGGATTTCGAACATGCGCCCTCGCCTCTCCGTTCAGGCCGAGCATAGCGGGTGGGAGTGCCGCGGCAAGCGGGGACGCATTCACCCTCCCCCTTGTGGGGAGGGTCGCGCCGCAGGCGCGGGGTGGGGGTGGGTCGCCCCAAAGCACCCCCACCCCGTCTCGCGGCTTCACTTCGTTCCAGCCGCTCGCCGACCCTCCCCACAAGAGGGAGGGTGGCGCCCAGGTCCCCCTCATCCCGGCGGCCATTCCTCATATTGCGGCAGCCCGTCGTCGAGCTTCAGCCAGGGCTGCTTGCTCGACGTGAAGATGTGCATCTGCGGCCGGAACAGCGACGGGTCGTCGAGCGTGCCGGAGCCGACGCCGACGACGCCGTTCGAGAGCCGCCGCGTGAAGACGGTCGTGCCGCATTCCGCGCAGAAGCCGCGCTGCAGGTCGGGCGAGGAGTGCGACCACGCCGCCCTCCCCTCGATTGCGACATCGGCGCCGGCGAAAAGCACGCGCGCATTGAAGGCGGCACCGACCGCCTTCTGGCAAAGCCGGCAATGGCAGATGCGCTGGTTGACCGGCTCCGCCTCCGCCCGGTAGCGCAGATTCCCGCACAGACATCCGCCGGTATAGAGCATGGGCATCCTTCCTCGGCCTTGCTTCTTGCGCTGCGGAAAGTGCTCGTCTGCAAGCCTTTCCGGACCTATTGATTGATCTCCGGCTCGACCAGCCGAGCCAGGTTCCGGAGCGATTCCTGCCAGCCGAGATAGCACGCCTCGAGCGGGATGAGGTCCGGAATGCCCGCCTGCTCGATGTTCACTTCCGTGCCGACCGAGACCTTCTTCAGGGTCACGGTCACCTTCATCTCGCCCGCAAGGTTTGGGTCGTCGAATTTGTCGGTGTAGCGCAGGCGCTCGTGCGGAACGAGCTCGACATATTCGCCGCCGAAGGAATGGCCCTCGCCGGTCGTGAAATTGCGGAACGCCATATGGAATGTGCCGCCGACCTTCGGCTCGATATGATGCACGATGCAGGTGAATCCGTTCGGCGGCAGCCACTTGGCCAGCGCGTCGGGCTCCAGAAATGCGCGATAGACTTTCTCCGGCCTGGTGGCGAGGACGCGGTGGAGGCGTACGGTGTTCGGCATGGTCTTCATCCTTTTCGATCGGTGAAACATCCCGAGGACGAGACAGGATAGGCCAATCCGACAGGGGTGTGGACGATTTTGTCAGCGGGCAGCGGCAGCCTTCCCCGCGGGCAGGGCTGTTGCATCTGGCAGGGTGTTTCACCCCACCCGCCTCGCTGCGCGAGGGACCCTCCCCGTCGAGGGAGGGAGGGGAGCCGGCATCCCGGCCCTCCTGAAATTTGCTGCTTGTCAATAGCTTAGGAGAACTTTCTCGATGGGACAGGCGCCCGAGGCCGCACCACAATCATCGGTGGACAGCCCGAACGCCTGACTGCAATGCTGCGCTTTGGCGCGGCCTCACGCGGCCTTAGTTACCGCCCTTGCCACCGGAGTCGGCGCCGCCCTTGCCGCCGGAGTCGCCGCCGCCCTTGCCGCCCGAGTCGCCGCCACCCTTGCCGCCCGAGTCGCCATGGCCCTTGCCGTGATCCCCGTGGCCCTTGCCATGATCCTGATGACCCTTGCCATGGTCGCCGTGCCCCTTGCCATGATCCTGGTGGCCTTTTCCATGGTCGCCGTGACCCTTCCCGTGATCCTGGTGGCCCTTCCCGTGATCCTGGTGACCTTTCCCGTGATCCTGGTGACCCTTGCCGCCGTGGTCGCCGCCGCCACCGCCGCCGCCCCCACCACCGCCACCGCCGCCACCCCCGCCACCGCCGCCGGGCCCGCCGTTGTCACCGGAGCCGTCGTTGCTGATGTCGTTTGTCGCGGTCGATGCAGTCGCGTTGCAGACCGTGTCAGCATTGGGAAATTGTCGTTGAAATCTTGCGAGTGCTTCAGCCGATCCGGATTCAAGAACTGACGCGCAAAGTCTTCCGAGTTCGGCTCTGCTCATCGTCCTTTCCTGCGCCGCTGCTCCATAGGAGATGCCGACCGGCAGGATGATTGCGGTTCCGTAAAGTAAAGCGGCCGAAAGCGTTCTGATTTTCGGGATCCCATACAGCGTCGCCATCCTGCATCTCCACCAATTCGACAGTGTAGCGGCATTCCGTGGCGAAAGCTGATGGATAACCGCAACTATCATTTATTAACACATTGTTACATGGGATTTAACGCGCTGTTAACTAATCGGCTATAAGCCTTGTAGCTGCCTTGAATACGTGACAACGAGTCATAGCGGCGCGGCGGCGGCTACGCCTTTTGACGGAAATCCCGTCGGAACTACACCCACAATACGAGAACCAGGCGCTCCCTATGCAGCTCGCTGGCAGGAAACTTGCTGTCTTCTTGGCTATTTTCATCAGCAGTCAGCCGGCGATGGCCGGCTCCGTCAGTTATTCCAGAGATCGCGTAAGTACTGGTTCAATATCGACCGGTAGCGATGTTGTCGTGAAGAATGATAGCGGGGGCTATGTCGCCACCTATGCCATCGAAGTGGCGCAGCTTGCGCGCGGCAACAGGCACGTACGGATCGCCGGCCGCTGCGATTCAGCCTGTACGATGTATCTCGGTCTGCCGCGCGACAAAATATGCCTCGAGCCCGACGCCTATTTCCGCTTTCACAAACCGTCGGCGAGATCCGAGCAAACGGTGGAAGCTGCCACGCGTCTGCTGATGCGCAATTATCCCGCCTGGGTAAGGCAGTGGATCGCCGACAATGGCGGCTTGACCGCAACCTTGAAGACGATGGATTTCGAATACGCCAGCAGCTTCCTGCCGGTCTGCGGAAACGTCACTTAAGCGTGGCAGGCAAGACCTGAATCGGGCCGGCAGCCGACCTGGCGACAGAGCTGCGCCGCGAACGCCCTTCTCAGAACCTGCCCGTCCTCGGGAAGCCTTTCGGCGCCATTCTCCCCGCCTGCGCCCGGTCGCCGAGCCATTCGGCAAGTTCTTCCTTGGGCCGGGTAAACGTGCGGCCGGATGAATCCTGCCAGGTGAGGCCGTCTCCGAGCGTGAAGGTCTTGATGTCGGAGAGGCCGCCGTCCTTGTAGCGCTGCAGCCGCACGCCCTTGCCGCGCGTCATTTCGGCGAGTTGCGAAAGCGGGAAGACGAGCAGCTTGCGGTTCTCGCCGATCACCGCGACATGATCGCCCTCCACGAAGACCGCCTTCTTGGCCTCGTCCGGCGCCTTGACGTTCATCACCTGGCGGCCCTTGCGGGTGTTGGCGACGAGTTCGTCCTCCGGCACGACGAAGCCGTAGCCCTGGTGGCTCGCGAGCAGGAGCTTGCGCCCGCCCTGGAAGACGAAGGCGGTGGCGATGTCCTGGTCGTTCTCCATGTCGACGATGAGGCGCACCGGCTCGCCATGGCCGCGGCCGCCGGGCAGCCGGTCGGCTCCGATGGTGAAGAACTTGCCGCCGGTGGAGAAGAGCAGCACCTTGTCGGTCGTCTGCGCGTGAAAGGCCATCTTGAGCTTGTCGCCTTCCTTAAAGGAGAGGCTGTCGAATTCCGACAGGTGCCCCTTCATGGCGCGCAGCCAGCCCTTGTCGGAGACGATGACGGTGATCGGCTCCTTCTCCACCATGGCGTGATGGATGTCGGCGAGGTCGTGCTCCGGCGCGTCGGCGAAAGAGGTGCGGCGGCGGCCGAGCTCCGTCTCCGGACCGAATTTCTCCCTGATCTCGCCGATCTGCCAGGCGATCGTCCGCCACTGGGTGGCTTCCGAGGCCAGCAGCGCCTCGATCTGCTTCTTCTCCTCGGTCAGCGCGTCGTGTTCCTTGCGGATCTCGAATTCCTCGAGCTTGCGCAGGTTGCGCAGCCGCATGTTCAGGATGGATTCGGCCTGCAGGTCGGTGAGGTCCCAGCGGGCCATCATCACCTGCTTCGGCTCGTCCTCCTCGCGGATGATGCGGATCACCTCGTCGATGTTGAGATAGGCGATCAGCAATCCGCCGAGCACTTCCAGCCGCCGCTCGATCTCGCCGAGGCGATGGCGCGAGCGGCGCTGCAATACCTCGCGGCGATGCGCGAGCCATTCGGCGAGCGCCTCCTTGAGCGACAGCACGTTCGGCACCTTGCCGCGCGACAGCACGTTCATGTTGAGCGGAATGCGGCTTTCGAGCTCGGAGAGCTTGAAGAGCGATTCCATCAGGATCGAGGGGTCGACCGTGCGGCTCTTCGGCACCAGCACGAGGCGGATGTCCTCCGCGCTCTCGTCGCGCACGTCCTCCAGCAGCGGCAATTTGCGGGCGAGGATCAGCTCGGCGATTTTCTCGACCAGCTTCGCCTTCTGCACCTGGTAGGGAATCTCGGTGACGACGATCACCCAGGTGCCCCTGCCCTGGTCCTCCTGGTGCCAGCGGGCGCGCGTGCGGAAGGCGCCGCGGCCGGTGCGATAGGCCTCCACGATGGATTGGCGGCTGTCGACGATGACGCCGCCGGTCGGGAAATCCGGACCCTCGACGATCTGCATCAGGTCGTCCACCTCCGCGTCGGGGTGGTCGATCAGGTAGAGCGCGGCGTCGCAGATCTCGGCGGCGTTGTGCGGCGGGATGGAGGTCGCCATGCCGACCGCGATGCCGGTAGAGCCGTTGGCGAGCAGGTTCGGGAAGGCGCCGGGCAGCACGACCGGCTCCTCGTCCTCCTCATTGTAGGTCGGCCGGTAGTCGACCGCGTCTTCCGTGATGCCTTCCAGAAGCAGCGTCGCCACCTCCGTCATGCGCGCCTCGGTGTAGCGCATGGCGGCGGGGTTATCGCCGTCGATATTGCCGAAATTGCCCTGCCCGTCGGCGAGCGGGTAGCGCACGGCGAAATCCTGCGCCAGCCTGACCAGCGCGTCGTAGATCGACTGGTCGCCATGCGGGTGGAACTTGCCCATCACCTCGCCGACGATGCGGGCGCATTTGGCGAAGCCCTGGTCGGGGTTGAGGCGCAAGAGGCGCATGGCGTGCATGATGCGCCGCTGCACGGGCTTCAGCCCGTCGCGCATGTCCGGCAGCGCGCGATGCATGATGGTCGACAGCGCGTAGGCGAGGTAACGCTCCTCGAGCGCCTTCTTCAGGTCTACCGCTTCGATGTGATCGCCGCCGTCGGAGCCGGGCGGCACAAGCTCTTTACCCATGGTTTCCGGTTAGCGGAACGGTCGATTCGCGGCAAGGGCGGCGGCCGGCAAAGGCCGCAAAACGCGGCTTTGCAAGAGGATTCATTTGCCACACCCCGATATTTGCGCAATCTTGCCGCGCGCCCATCCCTTCTGTCCGACCGGGAGAGCGCCCGCCGCGCATCCATCCATCAAGGGAAGTCCAATGTCGATCGTACGGCCTCTGCTTCGCGCCTTCGCCGCATCGAGCCTGCTCGTCGTCCTGCCTTTCGCCGCCCAGGCAGCCGATCCGGCGGCTGTCGCCGGCCGTTTGAAGGAAGCCTTTTCCCGGCAGGGCGTGGAACTGCAATGGAAGGGCATCCAGGGCGACACGTCCTCGATGACGCTTTCGGGCGTGACCGCGGGGCCGGCCGGCGAGGAGGACAAGCGGGCGAATATCGGCGACGTCACCCTCACCGGCATCACGGAGGAAGGCGGCGACTACGTCATCGGCCACGTCGCGCTCCCCACCTACAGCGTCGAGAGGCCGGGCGGCCGGCTCGACATGACGGGGGTTTCGATCTCCGGCCTGCATCTGCCGCCGCCCGACAGCACCGACCCGATGGACAGCGTCACGCTCTACGACAAGGCCGAGATCGGCGAGATCTCCGTGAAGCATGACGGCAAGCAGGTCTTCGACCTCACCGGCTTCCATGTCGACGTGACCCGGCCGCAGGGCAGCAACCCCCTGAAATTCAACGGCGCGGCGCAGAAATTCACCGCCGATCTTTCCAACGTGGACGACCCGAAATCGAAGGCGGCGATCGAGGCGCTCGGCTACCAGAACGTCGAGGGCAATTTCGCCATGGCGGGCAGCTGGGCGCCGAAGACCGGCGAGGCCTCGCTCGATACTTACCGGCTAACCGTCAAGGACGCCGGCACGCTCGACATCAGCCTGAAGATGGGCGGCTACACGCCTGAATTCATTCGCTCGATGCAGGCGATCCGCAAGAAGATGGCGGAAGCGCCGCAGGATAAGAAGGGCATGCAGGGCCTCGCCATGCTGGGCCTTCTGCAGCAGCTTTCCTTCACCAGCCTTTCGATCCGGTTCGACGACGATTCCCTGACCGGGAAGATCATGGAGTACATCGCCCAGCAGGAAGGCATGCAGAAGAGCGACGTCGCCAACCAGGCCAAGGCCATGCTGCCCTTCGCGCTCGCCAAGCTCCACAATCCCGAGCTGACCGCGCAAGTGACGAAGGCCGTTTCGGAATTCCTCGACGACCCGAAGAATTTGGCGATTGTCGCCTCGCCGCCCAACCCGGGGCCCTTCGCGATGATCGCGGCCGGCGCCATGAGCGCGCCGCAGCAACTGCCCGAGACGCTCGGCGTCAAGGTGATCGCGAACCAGTAGGGGCGATTTGCGCGGACAATTTCCCTCTCACCCGGTTCGCTGCGCGAACCACCCTCTCCCCGTCGGGGAGAGGAGGCGTCGGCCGCGCCGCTGCCTCCTCTTCTCCCCAGCGGGGAGAAGGTGGCCCGAAGGGCCGGATGAGGGGGACATCGACTCAGGTCTTGTTGACGGCTCGGGCCCACCTCAGCACCGATTCCCTGATGATGACCCGCGCGCCAGCGAGTAACTGCGCTTCGCTCAACGGCATCCCCTCGCCCGTCGGGGGCACATGGACGAAGCCGCTGACCGCCGGGACGAAGCCCTCGCAGGCATGCGCCCGCGACAGCGTGAAGACCATATTGCAGAGATAAGCGCCGGCATCGTCCGACCATTCGACCGGCAGGCCGGCCGTAGCCAGCGCGTCATGGATCGCGGAAAGCGGCAGGTTCGAGGCAAGCGTCTCCGGCCCTTCGCAGATCGCCGCCGGCTTCGGCAGCGCGCCGGCATTGTCGGCCCGCGCGCCGGCAAAGCTGTTGCGCGCGACCCGCTCCAGCCGGAAGCCGTGGCACTCGGCGGCAAGGCCGAAATGGATGGCGATATCGGGCCGGAATTCGCGGCCG
>JBQCFH010000186.1:0-4232 GCA_051959385.1 Rhizobiaceae bacterium
TTGCGCAGAAGGTGGTCCTTGGGAACCAACTCTTCCAGCGTCACGATCTCAAGGGCGGTCTGTTCAGGGGCGGGTCGCTTCAACATGACCCAGTGAATCAAAAACCCCCGGCTAACACCAGGGGTTTGTCAGCAGTCTGAGCCGGGCTCAGCCCGGCTTTTTTGTGCCTGCGCGGATCGCATCCATTGACGGCCGGCGCGGAAAGCCGGTTCAATCAGGTTGCCATTTGCGCGTGCCGGCCCAACTTTGACCAAGGCAAACGGCCAAGGGACATCAGATGAAGATACCGCGAAGGACATTTCTGGGAGGCTCACTGGCGGTGCTGCTTCCAGCCGGTGCACTCCGGGCGGCGGCCGAGGGCGAGGCGGGTGAGTGGCGCTCGTCCTCATCGCTGGTGAGGCCCTCCAAATATGGAGAGAAGTTCCTTCATTATGACTATGTCAATCCGAACGCGCCCAAGGGCGGCGAGACGAGCTCGGTCTCGATCGGCACCTTCGACAGCTTCAATCCGTTCATCGTGCGCGGGACCCCCGGCGCCGGGCTGAACTCCTTCGGCGGCGATCTCTACGACACGCTGATGAAGCAGGCGACAGACGAGCCGGGCGTCAGCCATGCGCTGATCGCCGAGACCTTCAAGTTTCCCGACGATTATTCGAGCGCGACATACCGCATCAACGAGAAGGCCCGCTGGCATGACGGCAAGCCGATCACGGCCGAGGATGTCGTCTGGTCGTTCACGATGCTGAAGGCCAACAGCCCCGTCTACACCCGCTATTTCGCCAATGTGACGGAAGCCGTCGCGAATGGAGAGCGCGAGGTCGAATTCCGCTTCAACCAGAAGGGCAACCGCGAACTTCCCCACATCATCGGCGATCTCGCCGTGCTGCCGAAGCATTGGTGGGAAGGAACGGACACGTCCGGCAAGAGGCGCGACGTGACGGCGCCCACGCTCGAGCCTCCGCTGGGTTCGGGCCCCTACAAGATAGCCACGTTCAAGGCGGGTTCGGAAATCGTCTGGGAGCGCGTCAAGGACTATTGGGCGGCCGATCTAGGCGTGAATGCCGGCCGCAACAATTTCGACCGCAAGAAATACATCTATTTCCGCGACGACAACGCCGCCTGGGAAGCCTTCACCAAGGGCGGCTTCGACGATTACCGGGTCGAGAACCGGTCGCAGCGCTGGGCGATCGGCTATGATTTCCGCGCCTTCAAGGCCGGCGACGTGATCAAGCACGAATACGAGACGACCTCGGGCAAGCCGATGCAGTGCTTCGTCATGAACATGCGTCGCGCGCAGTTCAAGGACCGGAGGGTGCGCGAGGCGCTGACCTGGGCGTTCGACTTCGAGGACATGAACCGGACCCTTTTCTACAACTCCTACAAGCGGACGCAGTCCTATTTCCAGGGGACGGAACTCGCCTCGCGCGGCCTTCCCCAAGGCAAGGAACTGGAAATCCTGAACACGGTGAAGGACCAGGTGCCGCCCGAGGTCTTCACCAAGGAATTCACGCTGCCGGTCTATGACACGCCGCAATCGGAACGGACGAATCTGCGCAAGGCCTTCGACCTGCTCAAGCAGGCCGGCTGGCAGCCAAAGGGGCGCGCGCTCGTCAACGACAAGGGCGAGCGCTTCACCATTGTCTTCCTCGGCAACGACCCGTCGGACGAGCGCGTTGCCGGCCCGTTCATCAACAATCTGCGCAAGCTCGGCATCGATGCCAGCCTGCGCATCGTCGACGTCAGCCAGTATATCAACCGCGTGCGCAATTTCGATTTCGACATGGTGACGACGGTGATGCAGCAGTCGGAATCGCCCGGCAACGAGCAGCGCGACTACTGGACCTCGGCGGCGGCCGATGCCCCCGGCTCGCGCAACCTTATGGGCATCAAGAACCCGGCAGTGGACAAGCTGGTGAACCGCGTCATCTTCACCGAGGATCGCGACGACCTCGTCGCCGCCACGCGCGCGCTCGACCGCGTCCTGCTGTGGAACTACTACGTCGTTCCGCAATGGTATGCGCCGAGCCTGCGCGTCGCCTACTGGAACAAGTTCGGCATTCCGGAAAAGCAGCCCGGCTATACCGGCGTCGATTTCGAATCATGGTGGATCGACGAGGACAAAGCGGCGGCGCTCGCCAGAAAATACAAGAGCCAGAATTGATGGAGAGGTGGCCGCGACGACGGTTTCTCGGGCTATGCGGGGCCGCGGCGGCGCTGTCCTTCCTTCCCGAATCCACCCTCGCCGAAGCCCCAACGGGTACGCCGCTGCACGGGCTCTCGGCCTTTGGCGACCTGAAATACAAGCCGGACTTCTCGCATTTCGACTATGCCAGCCCCGACGCGCCCGGCGGCGGCACGTTCAATTTCTCGCCGCCCAACTGGGCCTACAACCAGAACGTCGACACCTTCAACACGCTCAACACCTTCGTGCCGAACAGCGATGCCCCTCCTCGCATGGAGATGTGCTTCGATTCGCTGATGGTGCGGGCGCTGGACGAACCGGACGCGCTATACGGACTGCTGGCCGAGAGCGTCACGATTTCGGCTGACCGCAACAGCTACGATTTCAAGCTGAGGCCGGAGGCGAAATTCTCCGACGGCTCGCCGCTGACCGCCGAAGACGTCGCCTACACCTACAGGCTTTTCAAGGAAAAGGGGCATCCGAGCCTGCTTCTGCCGCTCAGGGAGGCGGTCGGTTTCATCGCACTGGAGGACCATGTCTTCCGGCTTGTCTTCTCCGGCAAGCAGTCCGGCCGAACGATCCTCGGCCTCGCGGAATACCCGATCGTTTCGAAAGCCTTCTTCGAGAAGAACCCGTTCGACGGATCGCAGCTCAATCCCCCGCTCGGCTCCGGACCCTACAAGGTCGGCCGGTTCGGCGCCGGGCAATATATCGAATATGAGCGTCGGAACGACTATTGGGGGCGCGATCTGCCGGTGAACCGCGGCCTCCACCATTTCGACACGATCCGCATCGAATTCTACCGCGAGCGGCAGGCGGCGTTCGAAGCGTTCAAGAAGGGCAAGGTCCTCTATCGGGAGGAATTCACTTCCAAGGTTTGGGCGACGGAATACGATTTTCCGGCCATCAAGGAGAACAAGGTCGTCAAACGTACCTTCCCGGCGGAACTGCAACCCTCGCTGCAGGCCTGGGCACTGAACCAGAGGCGCGACCGCTTCAAGGATCCGCGCGTGCGCTTCGCCATCGGCCACTGCTTCGATTTCGAGTGGACGCGGCGCAACTTCTTCTACGGCTCCTACGAGCGCTCCCAGTCGCTGTTCGAGAAATCCGATTTCAAGGCAAGCGGCATGCCGACGGCCGAGGAGAAGGCGATCCTGGAAAAATTCCGCGGGCAGATTCCCGAGGAGGCGTTCGGCGAGGCCGTGGTGCAGCCCGTCTCCGACGGGTCCGGCCGCGACCGCAAGCTTTTGCGCAATGCGCTGGCGCTGCTGAAAGAGGCGGGATGGACGCGCAAGGGAGACTGGCTCGCGAACGAAAAGGGCGAGCGCCTGACCGTCGAGCTTTTGGTCAACGACCCCGTTTTCGTGCGCGTCGAATCGCCCTTCGTCGACAATATGCGCGCCATCGGTATCGACGCGTCCATTCGGCTGGTGGACTCGGCGCAGTATCAGCAGCGGCAGACGGATTTCGACTTCGATATGATCTCGCTGGCCGCGTCCTTCGCCGCATCGCCGACGCGCGAGGACCTGGAGCATTATTTCTCCTCGATCGCCGCCACGGCGAACGGATCGCGCAATCTTCCAGGCACCTCCAGTCCCGCCATCGACGCGCTGATCGACCTTGTCGGCAGCGCGCGCAGCCGGGAGGAACTGGCGACGACGATGCGCGCGCTCGACCGGGTCTTGCGCGCCCGGCAGGACTGGATTCCAAATTGGTACCTGGCGAATCACAGGACGGCTTACTGGGACATGTTCGGTTACAAGGAACCGAAGCCGGATTACGGCTTTCCGGTCGAAGCGCTTTGGTGGGTGGACGAGCAGAAGGCGAAGGCGATTGGCAAGGGCTGAAGGGGCACTACCGAGGCAAGCGCAAATGCACTGCCGCCCCCGTTCATTTCACCCCCCTCTGGCCTGCCGGCCAACGAACCCAAAAAATGGGCGAAATTAACACGCCAACAAACAGACAAACAACACCCCAGAGGGGGAGAGAACACGGCAGGCCAAGTGGGGGTGAAAAAAACCGGTGCGGAAGGTCGGTGAGCCCGGCAAGG
>JBQCFH010000187.1:0-6653 GCA_051959385.1 Rhizobiaceae bacterium
CGCCTGCGCCTGGTGCGCACGACGCTGATCGGCCATATGCCGGGCTGGTGCCCCCGGATAGACATTGTCGGCCCCTGGCGGCCGGTTCTGCTGATCCGCGACAGGATCGCATGCGGAAGCGGCACGGCCGTTTACCCCCACCCCTATCCCCACCCCACAAGGGGGGGGGAGAAGCCGGCATCGCTTTCTGAGTCAAAAACGTCGAAGTTTGCGCAAAGCAGGGCCGAAGCAAAGTCCCCCTCCCCCTTGTGGGGAGGGGCTAGGGGTGGGGGAACTTCCGCATCCGATTGTCCTAGGCCCGTCGAAGAGACGACCGGTCGGATTACCGACACCATCCTGCGTGCCGATCTCGACGGTGGCACAGGGGTTCTCGACGTCGCGCTGACGCTCGCCGGCCCGCTTCGGGAAGGCGAGGCGGCGACCGTCACCTGTGCCGGTGTGACGGCCAGGCTCGAACCTTGCGGTGCCTGGCTGAAGGGCAGGGTGGAGATCGCCGATGTCGCGCCCTGGTGGCCGCACAGCGACGGCGTCCCGATGCTGCATACGGTTACGGCGTCGCTGGGCGGGGTCCACATGCGCCTGGGCCGGGTCGGGTTCCGCCGCATCGAACTCGATCGCGGCGCCGACGGGCGCGGCTTCCAGCTCCTCGTCAACGGCGTCCCGGTTTTCTGTCGCGGGGCCATCTGGACGCCCGGCGATCCGGTGCGGCTATCGGCGGGGCCGGATGCGCTGGCGAACGATCTTCGCCTGGCGCTGGAGGCCGGAGTCAACATGCTGCGCATTGCGGGCACCTTCGTCTATGAATCCGATGCGTTTCACCGGCTCTGCGACGAGTTCGGCATCCTGGTCTGGCAGGACCTGATGCTGGCCAATTTCGACTATCCCACCCGCGACGGGGAATGGTGCACGGCGCTCGGCGAGGAGGTCGATGCGCTGCTTGAGCGACTGCGCCATTCGCCGTCGCTTGCGGTGCTTTGCGGCGGCAGCGAGATCGCGCAGCAGGCGGCGATGATGGGCCTTCCGGCCGCGGTCGATCCGACGCCCTGGTTCGAGACTGTCGTTCGGCCGCGGGCCGAGGCGATCCGCCCCGACCTCGTCCTGGTGCCGTCCTCGCCCTGCGGCGGCAGCCTGCCCTTCACCGCCGATGGCGGGCCGACGCACTATTACGGCGTCGGCGCCTATTGCCGGCCGCTGGAGGATGCGCGGCGCGCCGAGGTGCGCTTTGCCAGCGAGTGCCTGGCCTTCGCCAACGTGCCCGACCAGGCGACGCTCGACGCACATTTGCCGGTCCAGCCGGTGCATGACCCGCGCTGGAAGGCGGCGACGCCGCGCGATGCCGGAGCCTCCTGGGATTTCGAGGACGTTCGGGACCATTATCTGGAGCATCTGTTTGGCGTCGACGCGCGGCGGCTGCGGATCGAGGACGCTGCGCGCTACCTCGAACTCTCGCGCGCGGTAACCGCTGAAGTCGCCGAACGGACGATCGACGAATGGCGGCGACCCGCCTCGCCGACCGCCGGCGCGCTGATGCTGTTCTGGAAGGATCTGCAGGTCGGCGCCGGCTGGGGCGCCGTCGACGCGACCGGGTGGCCGAAATCCATCTGGCATGCCTTGAAGCGCGCCTTCCGGCCGCTGCGTCTCATCCTCACCGACGAGGGCGTCAACGGGCTCGGCGTGCATCTCGTCAATGATCGCCCGGAGGCGATCGCCGGCACGTTGCGGCTGACCTGCCTGCGCGACGGCGTCACGCCGGTCGTCACGGGCAGCCGGGCGGTGCGGGTCGAGGCGCATGGCGGATTGTCGCTCTCCGCCTTCGATCTTCTCGGCGCCTTCTTCGATATTTCCCACGCCTATCGCTTCGGCCCGGCCGCGCACGAGGTCACCGTCGCTCGTTTCGAGGGCAGCACAATCGCAGGTGAAGTTCGACCGCCACTCCGATTTGCTTCGCAAATCACCTCTCCCCCGCTCGACGGGGGAGAGGAAGCGCTGGCCACAAGGCTTGGCGCCCTTCCTCTACCCCACGAAAGTGGGGGAGAGGTGGCCCGCGAAGCGGGACGGAGTGGGGGATCTTCCCCGGTATGCAATCAATCTTTCTTGAAAGATGAAGCGGGCGCGGTTCTTGCCGAAGCCTTCCATGTCTTGCCGGGCGCAATGACCACGCGAACCGATGTCGGGCTTCGTGCCCGTCTCGAAGGCGGCGACGGCGACTGGCGGCTTGCGGTCTCCTGCCGGCGCGCAGCCTACTACGTCCATATCGCCGACGCGCTCTATCGCGGCGAAGAGGATTATTTCCATCTGATGCCGGATGTCGAAAAGACGGTCCGCCTTGCCGGGCCCGCCGGGGCGCCGCCGCCCTCGGGCGTCATCAGCGCGCTCAATGGCAATCGCCATGCCGAGTATGAGGCGGCTGCCGGTCTGTCCGGGACGGCCGCAATACTCGAAGCGCGGGTTGGAGGGCAGCGATGAAGCCGCTCGTCTTCAACGACACGATCGGCTGGCTGAAGGAAGCGGACGGACGCTGCGGCGTCGTCATCGCCGGCGGGCACGGTTTCGAGGATTTGTGCAGCCGGCGATTTCTAACGCTGCTGGCGGACCGCATCGCGCAATCGGGCCTGCCGGTCCTGCAATTCGATTATCCGGGCTGTGGCGATGCTTCCGGGGATCATGCCGCGCCCGGCCGGGTCGCCGCCTGGATCGACAGCCTCGGCGCGGCGGCAGACGAATTGAAGCGGAGGGCCGGTGTCGCCAGGGTGATCGTCATCGGCTTCCGGCTCGGAGCCTTGCTCGCTCCCCTCGCCATCGGCCGGCGCGACGATGTCGCCGGCCTCGTCCTCCTCGCACCGCCGGCCTCGGGCAAGGCTTATGTCCGGGAAATGATGGCCTTGTCGGGCGTGATCGACGCGGCCTTGCCGTCCCGCGAAGGGGAGGTGGAGCCGTTCGATGGCCGGACCGTCGCCGGCTTCAGGCTTTCGGCGGAAACGCTTGCCGACATTGCCTTGCTCGGCTGGCGGGAAAACACGCCCCGATCATCGGCCATGCCGATGCTGGTCATGACTGCCGTCCAAAGTGCGGCACTGACGAAATGGGCTGGCCAATTCGCAGGTTCTGCGGACAAAGTCGAGTTTGCCGAGTTCGACGGCTATGGCCGGCTCATGTGCGATCCGACCGCCAACACCATCGCAATCTCCGTCATCGAGCGTTGCGCCGATTGGATCCGCGACCATGCCGGGGAGGGACGCGCGGCAAGTCCCGTCGCCGCCAACCGCGTGCAGGTGCTTTCAGGCCCCGGTTACGAGGAAGAGCCTGTCCTGATCGGACCGAAGCCGAACATCTGCGGCGTGCTGTGCCGTCCTTCGGTGGGGTCCAAGGCGAAAGACGTCGTCGTCTTCCTGAATTCCGGCGCAGTGCCGCATGTCGGATGGGCGCGCGGAACGGTCGAATCGGCCCGGATGCTCGCCGCGGAAGGGATCGCCTCGCTCAGGATCGATCTGCCCGGCCTCGGCCAGAGCGACGCACCGGCGGAGGACCGCCTTTTCCTCTACGACATGCGCACGGGCGCCGATGTGAGCCGCGTCGTCGATTGGCTGGGGCAAAGGGGTTTCCAGCATGTCAGCCTTGCCGGCATCTGCTCGGGCGCGTTTCAGGCTTTTCACGCGGCTCGGGCGGACAAGCGCGTCCGCCGGCTCGTGATGGTCAATCCTCTCTGCTTTTCGTGGAACAGTTCATACGCGCTCGATATGACCGTATGGAAAGCCTACGAAACGGCCAAGGCGAACCGTGGACCTTCGGAAGCCGAACGCCCCGAGCGCAGCCGGCCTGGCGTTCTTTCGGCGTTCAAGATGCTGACGTCGAAAAACAACCGGCGCTTCGTGCGGCGCGGCCTCGAAGCCGTCAAGACGGCGTTTGCGAACGCCCGTTTCTTGGCGCCCGTGCAAGCAAAGCCGGTGGAACGCTGGATGAGGGAGCTCGCATCGCGCGGGGTGCATGTCCTGATCGCTACTTCCGAAGGCGATCTAAGCCTCAGGGAAATCGACCGGCATTTCGGGCCGGATGGTGTGCGCCTGCGGACCATTCCCAACGTCGGCAGGCTGTCGCTCGGCAATGCGGATCATACGCTGACGCCGCTGCATGCCCGCCGCGCGCTGGTATCCAGCCTTGTTGGGCATGCCCACGCCCCGGAGGCGCGATTGCCGCACGGCGAACCCGCAGCCACATTCGAGGCGCCTCGGGTCTTTGCCCGTTAGTTCATCGGCAGTTCCGATGGAACACTGCCGCGGATGTGTTGTTTCGCTGGAGGAACCCCAAAACCGAACGCCATCCAGGGAGAACCCGATGAAGGACAACCAATCCAGCAAGAAACGGCATCCCGTCGAGCGGAACGACAGCGTGTCGGAGAGCGACCTTGCCAACGAGCGCATGGGCAACAACCAATTGCAGGGAAACGATCAGGAAAATGTGCGCAATCAGCGCCATGCCGTCCCGGACGTGAAATTGGAGACCGACAGCATCGAGGAGAGCTTCGAAAAGCTCGACAAGGAAAAGCGCGCTCGCGAGGACCTCGGGAAAGGCAGACGGAGCGGCGGGCGCTAGCCGGTCGCCCTGGGACGACGTGAAGGCCGCCCGGCCGGCCTGTCCTCCCCGAACCGGCGAGGTTAGCTGAAAGCGCTGCTATTCTGCAGTTCCGGGCGCGGCCATTTTCCGGTGCTGCTCCGTCCGCGGGCGGGACAAGAGGCTCTTCCGGAGCGCTCCATTTCAGGGATTTACGCATAACGCCTGCCGTCACCATCATTTCGCCTCCGTTCGAGGGAATGCGGGCGCGCGCAATCCCGCGCTGAAGGGGTCGCGTGGGGCATCCGACCATTGCGAAATGCCTCTGTTTGAAAGACATTGTGGTTCGACATCGACGGCGCATGCCATAGGTTGAGCCGCAAGACGTCGCCCCGTGTCAGGCCGATCGGAAATGCCCGTTTCATGAACATCGAGAATAAGACAGCCACGCTGCCCGAAAGCCTTCATCCGATGCCTGCGGATGTGGACCTGCCGATCCGCTCCGCATACCTTCACGAGGAGGCGCTTTACGAGCTTGGCGTGAAGCTGGCCCGCGCGGGCGCCGCCCTCGACCCGGCTCTCGACGGGCTCGATTTTCATGCGCGCATCGACGAAATCGCCGACACGATTCTCAAGGTTTACCGTGTCACGGACCAGGCGCAGAGCACGGGCGAGACGGTCACGCCCGCCGCACAATGGCTTCTCGACAATCACTATCTGATCGAGGAGGCGATCTACCAGGTCAAGCGCAACCTGCCGCCGCGATTCTATCGGCAGCTGCCGACGATGAAGACGCCGGGCGGCAGGAGCATCCCGCGCGTGCTGGCGATCGTCTGGCAATACGTGGCGCATACCGACAGCACCGTGATGCTGCACAGCCTGCGGGCGGTGGTTCAGGGCTTCCAGTCGATCGAGCCGCTCAGGATAGGTGAACTGTGGGCGCTGCCCGCGCTCCTGCGTTTCGTGCTGACGGAGAACCTTCGCCGGCTCGCGCTGCGCGTCAACCGTTCGCGCGAATTGAGGCAGATGGCCAATGAGGCTGCCGACCGCATCCTGGCCACGGACGACGGCGCCGCCCGTGAGCGCCTGCTGGCCAGCTATACGCAGCATGCACGCGACGCGACTTTCGCAACGCAGCTTCTCTACCGGCTGCGGGACGGCTCGCAGAATTCCGGCAGGGCGCTGAGCTGGCTGGAAGCCGAGCTTGAGAAGTACGGCACCGACGCCGAGGAATCGATCATCGCCGAGCACCAGACGCTCTCCAGCGGCAACGTGACGATGGGTAACATCGTCCGCGGCCTCAGGATGATCAACGACACGGACTGGACGACCTGGTTCGAGAGCGTCAGCCAGATCGACTTGCTGTTGCGCGACCATACCAATTTCTCCGACCTCGACTTCCAGTCGCGTGATCAGTACCGCAACGCCATCGAAAAGCTGGCCCGCCGCTCCGATCAGACGGAACATGCGGTGGCCAGGAAGGCGATCGAGCTCGCCGCGTCCGCCGGAGCCGATGGAACGGGCTCGCCGGCCGGGTCCGCGCCACTCGACATCGGTTTCTTCCTCACCGGGCCGCGGCGGCCCGAACTCGAAAAGGCGATCGGCTACAGCCCAAGCTTCGGCCAGCGCTTCCTGCGCCTCTATCGGAAGGCCGGGTGGCTGGGGTTGGCGGTCCCGGTGGTCGTGCTGACGGCGCTGTTTCTGTGGCTGGCGGCGGTGGCGCTGACCGATGCCGGCCTGTCGCCGGTTTCGCTTGCGGTGCTGCTCGTCATCCTGGCGATTCCCGCCGCTGACGGCGCGGTCGGGCTCTTCAATACAGTCGCGCTCCTCTTCCTGAAGCCGTCGGTCCTGATCGGCTACGATTTCAAGGACGGCCTGCCCGCCGAGGCCAAGACGCTCGTCGTCATTCCGTCCCTGATCGGCTCGAGGGAGGACGTGGAGGAGATCGTCCGCAATCTCGAGGTGCATTACCTGGCCAATGTGCGCGGCGAGATCTATTTCGCGCTGCTCTCCGACTGGCCCGACAGTCAGGTCGAGCAGGCCGAGGCCGATCTCGAGATCCTCGGCCATGCGCGTCGCAAGATCGCCGAGCTCAACCAGCGCCA
>JBQCFH010000188.1:0-6368 GCA_051959385.1 Rhizobiaceae bacterium
CGGAAATAGCCCTTCGGCAGTTTCTTCGGCCGCGAGCGGCGGTACCAGGCGGCGACCACCCAGCGCGTGAAGGTGAAGGCCGTGAACAGCGTCGTGAGAATGCCGATGGCCAGCGTCACCGCGAAGCCGCGCACGGGGCCGGAGCCGAGGAAGAACAGCACGACCGCCGCGATGAGCGTGGTGATGTTCGAATCGACGATCGTCGCCAATGCGCGCCCAAACCCGAGATCGAGGGTCTGGATCATCGATCGGCCGTTTCGCTCCTCTTCACGCATTCGCTCGTAGATCAGCACGTTCGAATCCACCGCCATGCCGACGGTGAGCACGATGCCGGCAATGCCGGGAAGCGTCAGCGTCGCGCCGAGCAGCGAAAGCGCCGCCACGATCATGGCGAGGTTCACCAGCAGCGCGAAGTTGGCGATCCAGCCGAGCAGTCCGTAGGCGCCGATCATGAAGGCGACCACGAGCACTGACCCGATGAGAGCCGACATCTTGCCGGCGTGGATCGAATCCTGGCCCAAGCCTGGCCCGACCGTCCGCTCTTCCACGATCGTCAGATTGGCCGGCAGCGCGCCGGCCCGCAGCAGCACGGCGAGATCGTTCGCGCTCTGCACCGTGAAATGGCCGGAAATCTGGCCGGTGCCGCCGAGGATCGGCTCGCGGATTACCGGCGCCGAGATGACCTTGTTGTCGAGAATGATGGCGAAGAGGCGACCCACATTCTGCTGGCTGGCGACACCGAAGCGGGTCGCGCCCTTGTTGTCGAAGCGGAAGGAGACGATCGGTTCGCCGGTTCTCTGATCGAAGCCGGATTGCGCATCGACGAGGTCTTCGCCCGAGACGATGACGCGGTTCTCGATGAGGTAGGGGACCGGCGGATTGTCGGTCGAGTACATGATCGTATCGCCGGGCGGCACGCGTCCCGTCTTGATCGCATCCTCGACCGAATTCGATTGATCGACCATCTGGAAGGTCAGCTTCGCGGTCTTGCCGAGGATATCCTTCAGCCGCTGCGGATCTTCCAGGCCCGGCACCTGGACCAGGATGCGGTCGGTTCCCTGGCGCTGGATGATCGGCTCGGTCGTGCCGAGTTCGTTGACGCGGCGGCTGACCACCTCGATCGATTTGGTCAGCGCCGAGGAGATGCGATAGTTGATGCCCTGGTCGGTGAGCGTGAAGCGCAACAGGCCGGGCTCGGGCTCCTCCAGCGTCGTCTCGGTCAGCGAACCGCTGCCGAACAGGCCGCTCTGGACGGGGTTTGTCAGGTCCTGCAACGCCTTCTTCGCCGCGTCGACCTGGGAGAGGTCGCGGATGCGCACCTGGACCGACTTGCCCGAAATGCCAAGGCCGGTATAGCCGATGCGGGCGTCGCGCAGCTTGCTGCGTATCTCGTCGCGCGTCGCGTTCAGGCGTTCGTCGACCAGGCTCTTGCGGTCGAGCTGGAGCAGGATATGCGAGCCGCCCTGCAGGTCGAGGCCGAGCGTCATCTGCGTCTTCGGCAGCCAGTCCGGCAGCTTTTCGAGCGTCGCCTTGGGGAAGAGGTTCGGCGCCGCGAACACGACGCTGGCCAGGACGGCTAGCCAGATGAGAACCGTCTTCCAGCGCGAGAAATAGAGCATTGCGTTTTCTTGTCCGTAGCGGAATTCCGGGCAATACCGCCCGGAAGATGGTTATTTCTTGGCGTTCTGGTTGGCGACCGGCTCGCCGCGAACGCGCACTTCCGCAATCGTCGAGCGCACCGCCGTCACCTTCGTGCCGCCGCCGAGATCGATCTCCACCTCATTGTCGTCGACCACCTTGGTCACCTTGCCGACGAGGCCGCCGCCCGTCACCACCGTGTCGCCCCGCCTCAGCGCCGCGAGCATCTCGTTGCGCTTCTTCAGCTGCGTGCGCTGCGGCCGGATGATCAGGAAGTACATGATCACGAAGATCAGGATGAAGGGCAGGATGCTGATGAGCATGTCCGGGGTCCCGCCCGTTGCCGTCTGAGCGTATGCGGGTGTCACGAACATGCAGATCTCCTGAAAACGACCAAGGCCCCGGAAAGTGGCCCGAATATAGGCATTAGGGGCCGTTTGCAACCGCGCCTTTGCCGCAGCCGGCCGCTTTCCCCCGACAGGGGCGCATGTTACAGGCTCGGCGCCATTCTATCAGAACATGCGACACGAAAAATGCCGGACAAGACCGCCGAAACGCTTGCCGAAAAAATCGATCTGCTCATCACCGCCGTGGAGCGTCTGGCGCCTCCGCCCGTGCCGCGCACCGACCTGTCGGCCGCAGACTGCTTCGTCTGGGAGTCCGACCCGGGCTATCTTGAGCCGGTCGAGAAGGTGAACCGGATCGACATCGGCCTCATCCGCGGCGTCGATCGCGTACGCGACATTCTGTTCGACAACACGGAGCGGTTCACCGCCGGCCTGCCGGCCAACAACGCGCTCCTTTGGGGCGCGCGCGGCATGGGCAAGTCGTCGCTGGTCAAGGCGGTCCACGCCTCGATCAACGCCGCGCGCAAGCCGGGCGAGCCGCCGCTCAAGCTGATCGAGATTCATCGCGAGGACATCGACACGCTGCCGGCGCTGATGACCATCCTCAAGAAGGCGCCCTTCCGCTTCATCCTTTTCTGCGACGACCTTTCCTTCGACCACGACGATACGTCCTACAAGTCGCTCAAGGCGGCGCTCGAGGGCGGCGTCGAGGGCCGGCCGGCGAACGTCATCTTCTACGCGACGTCCAACCGGCGGCACCTCCTGCCGCGCGACATGATCGACAACGAGCGCTCGACCGCCATCAACCCGTCCGAAGCCGTCGAGGAGAAGGTCTCGCTTTCCGACCGCTTCGGCCTGTGGCTCGGCTTCCACAAATGCTCGCAGGACGAATATCTGGAGATGATCCAGGGCTACGTGGATCACTACCGCCTCGCCGTCGACCAGGAGGAACTGCGCGCCTCGGCGCTCGAATGGGCGACGACCCGCGGCAGCCGCTCGGGCCGCGTCGCCTGGCAATTCGTGCAGGATTTGGCGGGTCGGCTCGGGCAGCGGCTGGAGGATTGACGGCTATCGGTGCGTGGTTCGAGGGAGGACTATCGCATATGATCCAAAGCACCCCCTCACCGGTTTGCGGAGCCTGTCCTCGGGCCGGTGAGGGGGCATAACGGGCAAAACGCGTTGGCCGTTATTCCAGATATTTGCGCGGATCGACCGGCGCGGAATTCTTGCGGACCTCGAAATGGAGCTGCGGCGAGTCGGCGTTTCCGGTCATGCCCGACAGCGCGATTTCCTGCCCGCGCCTGACCTTGTCGCCGCGCGACACCTCGATGCTCTTGGCGTGGCCATAGACCGTCACCAGCCCGTCCTCGTGGCGCACCAGCACCGTGTTGCCGAATTCCTTCAGCCCGTTGCCGGCATAGATGACGACGCCGTTCTCGGCCGCCTTGATCGGCGTGCCTTCCGGCACGGAGATGTCGATCCCGTCGCCGTCCGAACCGCCGCTGCCGAAGCCGGAGATGATGCGTCCGCGCACCGGCCAGCGCATCTTGCCGATGCCGGTCGAGTCCGGAGCGGCCGCCTTGTCGTCGTCCTCGATCGCGGCGACCTTGGCGTCCGCCTTGTGCGGAGGCGTATAGCCGGCCGGCCTTGCCTCGTCGTCGGAGGCGGTTTCCTGCTTCGCCGGCGGCGTCGTGCCGGTGCTCACCGGATCGACCTTCGGCGTTTCCGCCTTGGCCACCTTGGCGCCGCCCTCCGCTCCAGGGATGGTCAGGACCTGGCCGATACGCACCGCCGAGCTTTCCAGCCCGTTGGCCTTCTTGATCTCGGCCACGCTCGCGCCCGTTTTCTTCGCGATGGCATAGAGCGAATCGCCGGACTGTACCGTGTACTTGCCCGACCCGGCATCCGCCGAGGCTTGCTCGCGGGCGGCCGGCGCATCGGCCTTGCGCTCTTCCTTCACGTGCTGCGGCAGAGCGGCGACACGCACGGGCGTATGTACGGACTTTGGCGCGTCGCGGTCGGACCTGGCGTCCGCGACCGAACTGCTGCCCTCATGGAAGCGGGGAATGATGATTTTCTGCCCGGAGCGCAGCGCCGAGGCGGACGCCATGCCGTTCGCCGCCAGGATTTCCTTGACCGGCACGCCGAAGCGGCGGGACAGGCTGTAGACCGTATCGCCCGTATTCGCCGTGATTTCGGTGCCCCCTGCCCGCGACCAGCCGCCATGCGCCGGCTGGCGCGGCGCCTCGGCCGGGCGGGAGATGGACGGCGCGGCCGGCGGCTCGTAGCTCGCGACGCGGCGGGGCTGATCGCCCGATGCCGGGCGGGCGCACTGCGAAGAACCCACCGGGGGCAGGCTCGATCCGGTGACGGGCGACAGGTTCGAGCCGTAGACGGCGCCCGAATTTGAATGGCCGGAGACGGTGCCGGTCGGCGTCGGATCCACCCTGTTCGACCCGACCGTGTCGCCCGGGAAGGGCTGGCTGGCCGGCGGCCGCACGACGGTGTCGCCGCGGTAGGTGGAGCCGGTGAAGAGGGAGTCGGAGAAGCGGGCCGTGTCGGAGCTGCAGCCCGACGCAAAGCCGCCGATGAGGAGGACGGCGGCGCCCAGCGCCAGCCTGTGCTCGATCGTACCCAGAACCCGATGACGCATCGCTTTACCCGCACACTAGTCAACTGCGCGGAATTAAAGCGCGTTAATGTTACCGGTCGGTTAAATCGCTAAAGAAAGAGGCAAATTCTCCTAAAATCTGCCGGAGATCAGCCGCAATCGGCCGGGGGAGCGCCGCTCAGATGGCCGCGGCCATCCCGGGCACGATCGGCTGCAGCCTGACCTTGCCCATGTCCTCCCGCTCGAAACGGCTGCCCACCTTTGCGAGTTTCGTCAGCATCTGCTCGCCGTCGCCCGGACCGATCGGCGCCACCATGACGCCGCCGGTCGAGAGCATCTCCACGAAGCTGCGCGGATATTCTTCGAACGCGGCCCACACGACGATCCGGTCGAACGGGCCTTCCGAGGCGAGCGGCTTCGAGCCGTCCGTATGGCGCACCACGACATTGCCGATGCCGAGCGCCTCCAGCCGCTGGCGCGCCAGGTTGGAGAGCGTCTTGTAGCGCTCGACGCTCAGCACCCGGCCCGAGAGCCTGCCGAGCAGCGCGGCGGTGAAGCCCGAGCCGCCGCCGATCTCCAGCACCCGCTGGCCCGGCCCGAGCTCGAGCGCCGCCATTACGGTCGCTTGCAGGTCGATCCCCTCGATCGCCTCGCCGCACTCGATCGGCAGCATGCCTTCGGACCAGAGCGCCTCGTGCCAGAGGCCCGGCACGAAATTGCGTCGCGGCGTCGCTTCGATCGCCGCGAAGAGCTCCTTGGAGCCGATGCCGCGCTGCCGCATCCTGAGCAGGAAGGCGGCGAATGCCTCGCGCTCCTCCTGGGCGGCGATCATGCGATCAGCCGCTCCAGTTCGGCCATGGCGTCGCGGTCGGTCAGGTCGAGCTTGAGCGGCGTGACCGAGATGAGGTTTTCCTTGAGAGCCGCCAGATCGCTGCCGGGACGCATCTCCGCCGGCTCGCGCCCGAAGCGCAGCCAGTAATAGGGCAGGCCGCGCCCGTCCCTGCGCTCGTCGATCCACAGGCCGTGGACGAGCTTGCCCTGGTCGGCGACCGTCACGCCCTGCACCTCGCCCGGCCGGCAGCGCGGGAAATTGACGTTGAGGAAGGTGCCGGGCGCAAGCTTCGCCTTGAGGAGCTTGGAGAGTAGCTCGGGCGCATGCGCCTCCACCGTCTCCCACGGAACCAGCCGCCCCTCTTCCGTGACGTTGTAGGCCTGGCTGAGCGCGATCGCGCGCAGGCCGATCATGCAACCTTCCATGGCGCCGGCGACGGTCCCGGAATAGGTGACGTCGTCGGCGGTGTTGGCGCCCGAATTGACGCCCGAGAGCACGAGGTCCGGCGGCTCGGGCAGGATCTTGCGCACCCCCATGATGACGCAGTCCGTCGGCGTGCCGCGCAGCGCGTAGTGCCTGTCGTCGATCTTGCGCATCCTGAGCGGCTCGGAAAGCGAGAGCGAATGCGCGAAGCCGGACTGGTCGGTCTCGGGCGCGACGACCCACACGTCGTCGGAAAGCTGGCGGGCGATGCGTTCGAGCACCGCGAGGCCCTCGGCATGGATGCCGTCGTCATTGGTCAGGAGAATGCGCATGGGAGTGTCTTTGTCTTTATGTTAGGCGGGATAGGCAACGAATAATCCGAAACACCCCCCTCTGTGGGGCCGGCCCGCACCCCCCCCACGGGGGGCGGGAGGACCACCCCAAAGCCGGCACCCACACACCAACCAAACCCGATGAGATAGGGGGACGCGGACACGAGCAACACGCCGCGGGGGGC
>JBQCFH010000189.1:0-4696 GCA_051959385.1 Rhizobiaceae bacterium
TCCTCAAGCTGGTCGAGCCGGACGGCGGCGAGGCGCCGCTCGGCAAGCCGAGGCTCGACGGCGACCGGCTTCTTGTCAACGCGCCGCCGCGGCTGGGGACGGGAAGCTATGTCCTTTCCTGGCGCGTCATCTCGGAAGACGGACATCCGGTCGGCGGCGCTGTCGTCTTCTCGATCGGCATGCCGAGCGCCGGGACGGCCGCCGAGGCCGCGCAGGCGATCGACTGGCCGCTCGATGCCGGCATTTGGATCTGCCGGGTGCTGGTTTATCTAGGGCTGTTTGTCGGCGCCGGCGGCGCTTTCTTTCTCGCCTGGATTGCCGGAGCGAGCAGGCCGAACGACCCCCTCACCGGCTCGCGGAGCCTGTTCTCGGGCCGGCCAAAGGCCGGACCCGGGGGAGAGGAGACGCCGGCCGCAACGCTTGGCGTCCCTCCTCGCCCCCAAGCTGCCCGTGGCCTCATCATCTGGGCGAACATAGCCGGCCTCGTCGCGATCATCCTGTCGCTCGGACTGCTCGGCGCCGACGCGCTCGACCTCGGCTTGGGCTCGTTGGCGGAGGCGAAGGTCTGGACAACGGCGCTCTCGACCAGCTACGCGCTCACAGCATTGTTCGGGGCGCTGGCGATGCTGCTCGCGCTCTGGGCGCTTCACCTCCGAAAACCAGGCGAGGCGAGGCTTCTATCCGTCCTTGGCCTGATCGGCGTCGGGCTGGCGCTCGCCGCAAGCGGGCATGCCTCGACCGCCGATCCGCAATGGCTGATGCGACCGGCCGTGTTCGTCCACACGCTGGCGGTCGCCTTCTGGATCGGAGCGCTGGCGCCGCGTACGGTGCTATTCGCGACAGGCAGCACGGCGGCGCGGCCGGCGCTCAAACGCTTCTCGGCGCTCATCCCCTATGTCCTCGTCGTCCTGCTTGCGGCAGGCATCGTGCTGGCGGTGGTGCAGGTCGGCCATGTCGGGGCATTGATCGCGACGGCCTATGGCCGGGTGCTGCTTGCCAAGCTGGCGCTCGTCGCAATCCTGCTCGCCATCGCCGCCGTCAACCGCTGGCGGCTGACGAAGCCCGCCCTCGCGGGCGACGCGCGAGCCGAAAGGCGCTTCGCCCGTTCCGCCGCCGCCGAGATCGTGCTGGCGACGGCGATCCTCGGCTGCGTGGCGCTCTGGCGCTTCACGCCGCCGCCGCGCGCGCTTGCCGCGATCCCTCCGGCGCCGCCCGTTTCCGTCCACCTGCACACGGCGCAGGCAATGGCGACGCTCACCGTCTCGCCCGGTCGCACCGGTCCGGTCGCGGTCTCCGCCTTCGTCACGGGCGGCGATTTCGAGCCGCTCGACGCCAAGGCGGTAACGCTCTCCTTCTCCATGCCTTCGGCCGGCATCGAGCCGATCCGCCGGCCGGCACATAAAATCTCCGAAGGCCAGTGGCGCGTCGACGGACTTCGCCTGCCGGTCGCCGGACGCTGGGACGTTGCCGCCGACATCCTTGTCTCGGATTTCGAGAGCGTCACGCTGAAGTCGGACATCACGCTGCGCTGACGCCGCTTTGCAGGAATGGCCCGCCATGCGAAGAGAACGGCCTGGAACTTCGCGAGGCGCGCATGGCCGGAGAAAAAGAGGAAAACTCCTATCTGATCGGCCAGACCGTGATCACGGCGCGTCCGCTGGAGCCGGCGCTCTATCCGGTCGCCACCCCGATCGGCAATCTCGGCGACATCACCTTGCGGGCGCTGGAGACGCTGGCCGCCGCCGACATCGTCGCCGCGGAGGATACGCGCGTCACTCGCGTGCTTCTCGACCGCTATGGCATCCGCAAGCGTCCGATCGCCTATCACGAACACAATGAGGAGGAGGCCGGGCCGCGCCTCATCGCGGCGCTGAAGGAAGGCCGCAGCGTCGCGCTCGTCTCCGACGCCGGCACGCCGCTCGTCTCCGACCCCGGCTACCGGCTGGTGGCGGCGGCGCTGGATGAGGGCCTGCGCGTGGTCCCGGTCCCCGGCGCTTCGGCCGTGCTGGCGGCGCTGACGCTCTCCGGCCTGCCGTCCGACTCGTTTTTATTTGCCGGCTTCCTTCCCGTAAGGGACGGGCAGCGGCGACAACGGCTGGAGGCGCTCAGGACCGTTCCGGCAACGCTCATCTTCTTCGAATCGCCGCGCCGGCTGGCGGCGAGCCTCGACGCGATGGCCGATATCCTCGGCGCGGATCGGCGCGCCGCCGTCACACGCGAACTGACCAAGGCTTTCGAGGAGCGCCGGGCCGGCTCCCTCCAAGAGCTTGCCGCGCATTATGCCGAGGCTGGTGGGCCGAAAGGCGAGGTCGTGGTCTGCGTCGGGCCGCCGCTGCCCGCAACAACGGAAGCCGTCGATGTCGACCGGCTGCTCCTTTCGCTCGCGGCGGACATGCCGGCGTCGAAAGCCGCGGCACAAGCCGCGCGGATGACCGGCGAGGCCAAGCCCGCGCTCTACAAGCGCCTGCTCGAATTGAAGGAAAACCCCGGTGGCGACTGATCGCCTGCGCGCCTATCGCAGGGGCCATCGAGGCGAATGGCTGGCGGCGATGGCGCTGATGGTGAAGGGTTATCGGATCGTCGCCCGCCGCTACCGGACGAAGCTCGGCGAGATCGACCTCATCGCGCGGCGCGGCGATCTCGTGCTGGTCGTCGAGGTCAAGGCGCGGCCGACGCTGATCGAAGCCATGGAAGCCCTGTCGCGCACCTCGGAGCGCCGCATCGAGGCGGCCGCCGATCTCTGGCTTTCGCGCCAGCCGGACCATGGCCGGCTATCGATCCGCTTCGACATGGTCGCAGTGCTGCCGAGGCGCTGGCCGGTGCATGTCGAGAACGCGTTCCAGGGCAGGAACTGAACGCGCCGCCGTTACTTTCGCCGCGTCACCCGCATCGGCAGGCCGCCCTCGGGCTGCGTCGTCAGCTTCTGCACGGGCCAGGGCCTGGTCTCGGCGACCGTGTCGAAGCGGTAGCGCGACATGAGAACGCCCAGAGCGATCATCGCCTCCTGCATGGCGAAGCTGGCGCCGATGCAGACGCGCGGACCGGCGCCGAAGGGGAGATACTGGAACCGGTCGATCCGGTCGCGCGCGCCCGGCGCGAAGCGGGCCGGCATGAAGGCCTCCGGATCGTCCCAGAGCCTGCGGTGGCGGTGGACGGTCCAGGGCATGACCAGCACCTGCGTCCCCTTGCGGATGACGAGGTCCTGGTAGCGGTCGTCCTCGACTGCCTCGCGGTTGATCGAGGGCGCCGGGGGATAAAGCCGCAGCGCCTCCTCGAAGGCGGCGCGGGCAAGCGGCATTCGTTCCAGCCATTCAACGGGACCCGCGCCGCTCGCCATGACGGCATCGATCTCCGCCTCGATCGGCTCGCGCTCCCACGGGCTTTCGGCCAGGCAATAGAGGGTCCAGCCGAGCGCTCTTGCCGTCGTCTCGTGTCCGGCGCCGATGAAGGTGATAATGTTGTCCTCGATCTCGGCGCGCGAGAGCCCTCCCGGGCCTTCCGCGCGCAACAGCAGGGTCAGGAAATCCTCCGGCGTGTCGGCCGGGTCGCGCGCCAGCCTTTGCTTGCGCATTTCCATCGTGTCGGCGACGATCTTGCGAAAGAAGCCCAGCGAATTGCGGCCGAGCAGGCGCGTGATGCGCGGCAGCCAGTCCGGCGCGCCGAGGAGATCAAGCGGGTCGACGCGGCCCATCGTCTCGAAGAGGCGGTCCACCTGCCTGGCAAAGCCGCCCGGCTCGCTTGCGATCTCGCCCGAGAACAGCGTCTCGGCGAGGATATCGTAGGTGAGCGCCGTCATGTCGCGGGAAAGATCGACGATGCCGCCGTCCTCGTAACGAGACGCGAATTCCTCCGCGCGCCTCAGCATCGGGTCGGCGAAGCCGTTTATGTGGCGCGGCGTGAAGACCGGCGCCATTGCCTTGCGCGAACGGCGCCAGACCTCGCCTTCGGCCGTCAGGAGCCCGTCGCGCAGGATCGGCCGGAGGATTTTCTGGCGCACGCGCGCCATCTTGTAGTTCCTGGCGTTGTCGACGAGGACGCGGCGGATCAGGCCGGGGTCGTTGGCGATCAGGAGCGGGCCGCCGATGGCCGCCGAAACCGAAATCCATTTTTCGTTGTAGGAAGGCTCGCCCCACAATTCGAGCGGATTCCGGTAGACGATCCGGATCATCTCGAGCGTCGAAGGCGGAGACGTACGCGGCTTCGGCGCCGGCGGCACGAAGGGCGCGTGCTTGACGTCCATGACAGGCTCGGTCATGCCGCCGAATGTAGGCGCGCCGCGTGCTGGCGTCCACGCCAGGCCGCTTCAGGCGCACTGCCGCATCAGCCAGAGGCCGAAGAAAAGCGTGCCGACCGAAACGGCGAGCGAAAGCGCCACGTAGAGCGCGCAGAGGGCGACAGCGCCACGCTCCCACAGCACCGCGATATCGAGCGAGAAGGTGGAGAAAGTGGTGAAGCCGCCGAGGATGCCGGTCGTCAGGAACAGCCTGAAATGCTGGCTGGCTTCTCCTTTTTGCGCGAACCAGCCGGCAAGCAAGCCCATCGCCAGCGAGCCCAGAATATTCACCGTCAGGGTGCCAAAGGGAAAGCCGGTGCCGAGGAGGCGCATGCCGAGCGTGTTCACGCCATGGCGCAAGGCGCCGCCGACGCCGGCGCCCAGAAAAACGATCAGGAAATTCATCTGCCCTGTTTCCTCTCC
>JBQCFH010000190.1:0-4448 GCA_051959385.1 Rhizobiaceae bacterium
GGCCTCGATGCATGTGCCGGCAAGGAATGTATTCGCACCCCCCTCTGTCCTGCCGGACATCTCCCCCTCGAGGGGGGAGATTCGGCTGACCGCGTCGTCCTCGCCTACCGACCGCGTCGCAGAAAGGCCGGAGCCAGCGAAGCTGCTGATCTCCCCCCTTGAGGGGGAGATGTCCGGCAGGACAGAGGGGGGTGCGAATACATTCCTTGCCGGCACATGCATCGAGGCCTGCGCCAGTTGCCGCGTGTAGGGGTGCACCTGTTCCGACAGCGTGCGGGCGGTCTCGCCCTCCTCCATAACCTGGCCGTGGCGCATCACCGTAACCCGGTCGGACATGTCGGCGACGACCGCGAGATCGTGCGAGATGAGGAGAAGCCCCATCCTGTCCTCTTCGACGAGGCCGCGCAGGAGTTCGAGGATCTGCTTCTGCAGCACCACGTCGAGCGCGGTGGTAGGCTCGTCGGCGACGAGCAGCTTCGGCTTCAGCGCGCAGGCGATGGCGATGACGACGCGCTGGCGCTGCCCTCCGGAAAGCTCGTGCGGATAGCGCGACAGCGGGAATTTCGCTTCCGGCAGGCCGACGCGGTCGAGCATGGTCCGCGCCCGCGCCTCGGCGTCGGCGCGGTTGGCGCCGGTATGCCAGCGTATCCCCTCGGCGACCTGCTCTCCGATCGTCTTGACCGGATTGAGCGCCGTCATCGGCTCCTGGAAGACCATGCCGATGTCGTCGCCGCGCAGCCGGCACATCGCTTCTTCCGGCGCGGAAAGGATATCGATGCCGTCGAAAGTGACGCGACCGGAGGCGCTGGCGCCGACGGGCAAGAGTCGCATCACGGTCAGCGCCGTCATCGACTTGCCGGAGCCGGACTCGCCGACCAGTCCCATGACCTCGCCCTGGCCGATCGAAAGATCGACGCCGCTGAGGATGGGGATGCCGCCGATGTCGAGCGACAGCTTCTCGATCTCGAGCAGGCTCATCGTTGCCGCCGCAGCTTCGGGTCGAGGATGTCGGAGAGGCCGTCGCCGAGAAGGTTGAGGCCGAGCACGGTGATGACGATGGCGAGGCCGGGGAAGATCGCCATGTAGGGCGCGACCATCATGCGCGTCTGCGCGTCGAAGAGCATGCGGCCCCAACTCGGGATGGGCGGCTGTGCGCCGAGGCCGAGATAGGAGAGGCCCGCTTCGGCCAGCACGCCGAGCGCGAACTGGATCGTTCCCTGGACGAGCAGCAGATTGGCGATGTTCGGGAAGATATGCTCGATGGTGATGAGCGTCTTGCCCTTGCCGGAGGCGCGCGCGGCGAGGATGAATTCGCGCGGCCACAGCGCCAGCGCGCCGGCGCGGGCGACGCGGGCGAAGACCGGGATGTTGAAGATGCCGATGGCGATGATGGCGTTGATCGCGCCGGGGCCGAAAATGGCGGTGATCATGATGGCCGAGAGCAGGGCAGGGAAGGCGAAGACGATGTCGTTCAACCGCATGATCGCCTCGTCCAGCCAGCCGCCGCGCGCCGCCGCCCAGCAGCCGAGCGGCACGCCGGCGCCCATGCCGATGCCGACGGCGACGAGCGCGACCGCGATCGAAGTGCGCGAGCCGACCCGGATCAGGGGGAGGATAGCGCGGCCGAAATGGACGGTACCGAACCAATGCGCGGCCGAAGGCGGTTTCATCCGGTCGGAGACGATGAGGTCCGCCACGTCGTAGGGCGTCCAGATGAACGAGACGAGCGCCATCAGCGCGATGGCGAGCGTGATGACGAGGCCGGTCACGAAGGACCGGTTGGCGAGCGAGGCGCGGATGAAATCGCCGAAACGGGCCGGCATGTCGCGATCGAAGCTTGCGCTCATCGGGCGTGCCTCAGGCGCGGATCGACCAGCGGGTAGGAGAGGTCGACGAGAAGATTGATGACCACAACGGAGGCGACGAGGACCATGACGACGCTTTCCACGACGATCAGGTCGCGCTGGGTGATCGCCTGGTAGACGAGCCGGCCGAGGCCGGGAAGATAGAAGACGTTCTCGATGATGATCGTGCCGGCCAGAAGGAAGGCGAATTGCAGGCCGAGAATGGTCATGACCGGGATCATGCCGTTGCGCAGTGCGTGACGCAGAAGCACACGGCGGCGCGGCAGGCCCTTGGCGCGGGCGGTACGGATGTAGTCCTCGCCGAGCACTTCCAGGAGCGCCGAACGGGTGACGCGCGCCAGGATTGCCGCCTGGGGCAGGGCGAGCGCGATCGCCGGCAGGATGAGCCCCTTCAGCCCGGGCCAAATGCCGGCGTTCCAGCCGGGAAATCCCCCGGCCGGCACGAGTCGCAGCCAGACGGCGAAAACATAGATGAGTAGAAGCGCGAACCAGAAATTGGGGATCGCGACGCCGAGCTGCGCGACGCCCATCACGGTCGTATCGGCCGCCTTTCCGCGCCGCGAGGCCGAAAAGACGCCGATCGGGATGCCGATTGCCGCCGAAAGCACGAGCGCGATCAGCGCTAGCGGAAGCGACACGATGCCGCGCTCCGATATGAGATCGAGGACCGGCGACGAATAGGTGAAGGATCTGCCGAAATCCCCGACGAGCATGCCGCCGACCCAATGCAGGTAGCGCACCATGACGGGCTGGTCGAGGCCCATCTGTTGCCGCAGCGCATGCACGGCATCCGGAGTCGCATTCATGCCGAGCATGAGCTGCGCCGGATCGCCGGGCAGGATCTCCAGCACCGCGAAGATGACGACGGACGCCACGAAAAGCGTGACGGCGCCGATCGCGAGCCGCTTGAGGATATAGGCGGTCATAGCAGCGGTGAGACGTTACCCTCCCCCTTGCGGGGAGGGTCGGCGCGCCGCGCCGGGGTGGGGGTTGTGCAGAAAAGAGTGCAACCGTCGCCACCCCCACCCGGCTCAGCTTCGCTGCGCGACCCTCCCCGCAAGGGGGAGGGTGGCAAGCGCCTCAATCCGCCCATTTCACCTGTGTCAGGTCGTTGGCCTGGATGGGCGAATTGGCCCACATGCCTTGGAGTTTGGCGTCCCAGACACCGATCTTCGGCAGTTCGAACAGATAGACAGCAGGCACGTCATGGGCGAGGATCTTCTGAGCCTCGCCGAGAAGCTCGAGACGCTTCTTCTGGTCGACGGTCTTGCTGAGTTCGGCGATCACGTCGTTGAACTTCAGGTTGTCGTACTGGAAGTAGTAGCCGGGCCGGGCATAGATGCCGATATCGGCCGGCTCGGTGTGCGATATGATCGTCAGGTCGTAATCCTTGTCTGTGAAGACCTGCTTCAGCCACACCGGCCACTCGACCGGAATGATCTCCAGATCGACGCCGATCTCCTTCAGCTCGGATTGGATGACCTGGCCGCCGTCACGCGCATAGGGTGTCGGCGGAAGCTTGAGGGTTGCCTTGAAGCCGTTCGGCAAGCCGGCTTCCTTCAGATATTCCTTCGCCTTGGCGATGTCATGCGGATAGACGCCGGTGAGGTCCACGTAACCGGCGTCGGCCGGCGAAAAGTGCGAGCCGATGGGAGTGCCGAGACCGTAGGAGGCGGCCGCGATCACCGCCTTGCGGTCGATGGCGGAAGCGAGCGCCTGGCGCACGGCGAGCTTGTCGAAGGGCGGCTTCTTGTTGTTGATCGACATGATCGTCTCGCCCTCGGTCGTGCCGATCACCACCTTCAGGTTCGGATCGGCCTGAAGCTGCGAGAGCGCGTCGCCGACAGGCGCATTCGGGAAAGCCTGCACGTCGCCTGAAAGCAGGGCCGGAATGGCGGCCGCGGCATCGGGGATGACGCGGAAGACGGCCTTGTCGAGCGCGACGGGCTTGCCCCAGTAATCGGGGTTCTTGACCAGCGTGATCTCGGAGCCCTTGGCCCAGTGATCGAACTTGAACGGCCCGGTGCCGACCGGCTTCTCCTTGTTGCCGGCCGCCGATTCCGGCGCCACGATCACCGCATCGCCCCAGCCCATGTCGTAGAGGAAATCGCCCTGCGGCTGGTCGAGCGTCACCTTGACGGTGGTCGGGTCGACGACGGTCACCTCCTTGATGTGCGCGAAGAGCTGCTTCTGTGCGTTGACCGAATCGGCGCCGCGCGCCCGGTCGAGCGAGAACTTGACGTCATTGGCGTCGAAGGTCGTGCCGTCATGGAACTTCACGCCGGAGTGCAGCTTGAACGTATAGACGGTGCCGTCGTCGGAAACCGTCCAGCTCTCGGCGAGATCGGGCAGCACCTCGCCCTTGGAGCCGATGCGGGTCAGGCCTTCGAAGACATTGGCGTAGACCACTTCGTCGATGGCGGCCGCGGCGCCGGCGGTCGGGTCGAGGTGCGGCGGCTCCAGCACCATCCCCAGCGTCAAGTCAGTCCTGGCGGCCAGCGCCGTGCTGCTCGCGGCAAGCGCAAACGCCGCCGCCATGAAAGCCGACTTCCACATTTTCATATTTTTCTTGCTCCCGGAAAG